>JACOZD010000002.1 GCA_016181525.1 Candidatus Tayloriibacteriota bacterium
ACTTGTAAAATGCATAACAAAATAATATCCTAAAGGTATGGCTAAAGCACCAAAAACACCAGTTTTTTTTATAGCAACTAAGACAAGGAAAGAACCTGTTGTTGTAAACTTCTACACCAAAAATGGAAAGTTGGTTTCATTTAATGCTGTTCAGAAAGTGAAAACTAAGACAGGCGTGAATTTTTACGCAAAGCGACCAAAGCGCTGATGTCGAAGAAACAATCTCTCACTTCCATAGATTTCGACTTTGGAGTTGGTAAAATCATTCCTGCAACACAAGAAGCTTTTAGTGATGAAGGGTTTGACGTGCAAGTAAGGAAAACAGAAAAAGAATCCTTGTCCATTTTTAAGAGTACACTTGGAACTGAGATTGATTCCAAGCTTACGAGTAATGAACTGTTTCCCACTGATGGGGAAGTATTTTTATTTATTGTTCAAAGAGTTCCGCAAGATTTTGCTTACTGTGCTGTAAAGCGATTGAGCTCTTCTCAAGATGTTGATGCACTTAAGATTTCAGGTTTAGAGCGCTCTGTTACTATGTTTCAAGAGCTCAAGAATAAAAAAATTCTCTAAATCAAGGGAGCTTTCGCCGCTCTTTCTTGCGGCGAAGTGCGCGCGCATGGGAGGTGGGTGAGAAGCGAATACTTGGAGCTTCGCAAGGCCGGAGCGCGGCGGCGCGAGGAGGGGTCGCGGGCTACAAAAAAGTTGACATAAAACAGTGACCATGCTAATGTATTTTTGTTGATAGGGTGTACCTATCAATAAGAGTCTTAATCAAGGCTTTTTTCATTGACAACAGAATATTGACAACAGAATACAGGTAATAACGCCTTGAGCATGGCCTGAAAAAGCTCTGTTCTAAAGTGTGGAAAGGTAAGTTAGCTATGAAGATACGTGCGCTACTCGTGGGGGTTGCCCCGCTTCTCATCAATCGAATGACACCGGACACGCTCGAAGGTCTCCGGACCAAGGTCCATAAGCCAAAAGCCAAGGATCTCTCGCCGAAGCAGGAAGCGATTGGCAAGATCTATCGGAAGGACGGCGACAAAGGGCCAATGGGCATTCCGACCTTGAATCTGCTTGCCGCTATCAAAGCGGCAGGACGGTTCCATAAGTTCGATGGCAAGAAAGCGGTCTCGACCGCCGAGGGCACCTTGCTCTATTCGTTCCTCTCGATTGAGGATGAGTTCCTGCCGTTCGCGAATAATAATACCAAGGGAGAAATCCAGTGGGAAGCCGACATGCGTCGGGGAACCTGCATGGACATCGCCGTTTGCATTGTTCGGCCGAAGTTCAAAAATTGGTCGCTCGACGTCACCTTCCAGGTTGACGGGAAGCAGGTCAAAGAAGGTCTCATCCGTCAACTCGTGGATACCGCTGGCTCCAAGGCCGGCCTCTGCGACTTCCGTCCGAACAAGGGCGGACCCTTCGGCCGTTTTGCGGTCGAGAAGTGGGAAGTGACGATGGAAGAATCGGACAAGCAGGGCGGGTATTCGGAAGAAGTCGAAGAGTCAGAGCCATCTGGTAATGGTCCGAATCGTCTCGAGAAACTTGAGACGGCGCGAGCGTAAGTATTTACTTGCGGTGTCTGCGTGTCTTGTGCTAGTCTACGGTAAGATGCGGTTCTCTACTGATGCCGCGGAGTGAAAAATCTCCGCGGCAAGATTTCCGTTTTGTTCTTTGTCGCCAGGTCCTGTTCGCTCGAGTTAAGTTGGTTTCTGCTCGTTACGGCACGGTAACCTTCAGTACGGCCCCCGCCCCTTTTTTGAAAAAGGGGCGGGGGAGAATTTCAAAATCTGTTTTTTTATTCCGGTTGAGTAACCCGTTCTCCGCTGGACCGGAGCACGGTGAAGTTCATTCCACTAATGGGCGAGAGAGTTTAACTCTCTCGCCAGAATTTCCGGTTCGGTTTGTTCGGCCAAACTATCCTGCGGTTCTCTGGCCTGCACTAAACAAATCCGAACTACGCGGCTGGCATTCTCTTGAATGCCAGCCATTTGATTTTTTGTCATAAAAGTTTTTTAAGTTATCTCTCGCGGTAAGGTGCGTTTTTGTTCTCTTTCCCAGAGTTTGGTTTTCCATCCTACAGTCTTCTTTTTCTACAGGGCACAAGGTGAGAAACTTTGTGCGATTTACTTTTTATGTTTTTAATGTAAGGTAAGACTGGATCAGGCGTACCAACGTGTGCTTGAGTGTGCTCCACTCCTCTGCGGCCGACTCAGGTTGGGTATTGTAGGGATTCTCTATGGGGCGAGGAATGAAAATTCCTCGCCATTTTTGTATTTGACAGTTTGTGATACTCATGCTAGTATCTCAACCAGAAATAGCTCCATAGCTATAGCTATAATCTAGGTGAGTAATCTAGGTTTTTTGACAACACTGAATAATCAAAACACAGACAACAAAGAGAAAGGAAATTCCTTATGGGTAAGCATTATGTTGTAACTAGCTCGAGAATACGCCGAAAATCAAAAAAAGAGAAACGTCCTCCGAGCGTAAACAAATACGCCCGTTTCGTACCTTCTCGGTCTTCTTTCTACCACTGGTTTGATAAAACTTTTCGCGACCTGCCAATTATTGGTGATCGCGGAGAAGTTCTCAAGGCGGGCTATCGTGTAACCTTTCATGGACGATTATATGCCCTTATGAAGGATACATCAATTCCGCAGACAGCACCCTCCATTCCGGGCACAGCAAACAAGTATCAAGGCGTCGGGCGATTCAAGTTGGTTGCCCGCCTTGATTGAAAAAGAAAGGAAACATGCAACATCTGGAACATCTAAAATTATCTCTTTTAGAAGAGACGTTCCCCACAAGCGCTCTTCGTCGAGCGCCGTGGGCAAGTCAGCGGGAAATGTTTCGCATCATTTCCGAGAATGGCTCGGTCACGATCGAATCTCCGACAGGAAGCGGAAAAACCGCAGTCGAGTATACGGTCCTCAAAGCCGCAGACTTGAAACGGAAACAACCGCTTTTTCTCATCACTCCGAATAAAACATTGGTGGAGCAAATCCGCCAAGAGTTTCCGGATCTCAAAATCGCTCTTGGGCGAAACGAGCATCCATGTTTCTACTATCAGGACAAGTTGCCAGCTGATAAACAGCCAATGGCAGACGAAATTCCATGCTCGCTTCTTAAAGACTGCCCTCATCGGGTGGACCAAGAGACAGGCAAAACTTTCGTAGAGGGAGCGATCCCATGTCCGTATTTGAAGCAAAAGTTTGAGGCGAAGCAGGGCGGCATCGTTCTCTCCACCATAGCTTTCTATCTCTTCACTCAGCTTTTTAGCAAGGAGTGGGAGCAACCAGAAGTACTTGTCATTGACGAAGCACATAGGATGGCTGAAGTGGTGAGAAATGCACTCTCGTACGAAATCACTGATTGGCATTTACGAAAGTCGGTGGAACTTCTGCGAGAAATTGGTGCGGAGGAAGCAGAGTTGCTTCACGACTTCTACAAGAAGTTGGTTCATATAATCAAGTCAAAACCTGCGCATGAACGAACCATGCTGAATGCCCGAGAAATTAGAGCGCTCATGGAAAAGCTTGAGGTCATAGATCAATCAGGACTCTTGCGCAAGCTTGAAAAGGCGGTGCGGGAGAAAGTGATTGATGTTGTCGAGAAACGGGAGACTCTGAAGAAGCTTGAAGTAGTGGTGAAGGATCTTCGCCGCTATCTACGCTCATTCGAGTATTCGCTACCTGACGAAAATCGGCACGCGCTCAACTACACCTATGCCTTCTACAAAGACAAAGAGGAGAAAGGAGAGAAAGAGCATGTGCAGTATCGACTGGTGGTTAAATGCTACTATGTCGCACCCATCATCAAAAAAATTATGGGCAAGACAACGGTGGCTCTCTCGGCGACAATCGGAGATGATGAAGTGTTTGGCCATGAGACGGGAATACGGAATCCATGTTTCAGTTTGGAATCCAATTTTCCGTCCGATAATGCTCGACTCTTTATGCCGACCGATACTCTCAATCTCGCGAAAAACGAGCGTGGTAATCGCGATTTACCAAAGAGTATCAGGATGGTGGCTCGGGCTTGCAAACGGTTGAGAGATAAAGGACACCGAAGTCTTTTCGTCACTATCTCTAACCTTGAACGTGATAAGTTCATGATGATGGCAGAGGAGGAAGGTCTAAAGGCCATAAGTTACGGCAACGGCGTAACTGCAAAGGAAGCGGCTATCCGTTTCCGTGACGGCGAGGGTGATGTTCTCTGCGGCACGGCTTCAAACTATGCCGAAGGGGTGGATTTGCCAAAACAGATCGCACCAGTCATATTCTTTCTCCGACCCGGGTATCCCAATCCTAAGGATCCGGGAACACAGTTTGAAGAAGAACGCTTCGGCGGCAGTCGGTGGGCGCTGTGGAATTGGCGGGTGATGATCCAGGCACTTCAAGTCCGCGGTCGGAACATTCGTTCTACCAAGGATCTGGGGGTGACGATATTCATATCACAGCAATTCCGGCGGTTCGTTCACGCATCACTTCCCAAATGGCTCGAGAAAGCATATGTCAATGACCGTACGTTTGACGAGTGTATTTCCCAAACGGAGGAGTTGTTAGGGGAAAAATAGTTTCAGCTGCCCTTCGGCATTCTTGCGTGAAGTCGCGTAGTCCGAGCTCGCGTGCGCTTGTCTGCCGTTCAGTGCAGTTCGCTAAAGTACGGGCTGAGCATTTTCGAAAGAAAATGCTCAGCTAAAATTTCCGGTGCAGTATAAGTCGCGCATCCTGCGCTGCTGTCCGGTGAAGTCCGCTAGCCATATGCTAGTGTGTCGTTCGGTGCCGAGTAACATTTCGATGTCACTCGGCTAGAATTTCTGAAGTACACCAGTCTATGTTGCGGCGTTTTGTAGTTTGCTTGGCTAGACTGTCGTGCACTGCAGTAGCAGTACGGGCATAGCACCACGCTGTGGTGCTAGGCAAAAATTTCCCGTGTGGTAACGTAACCTTCCGTATGCTGTGTTAAGGTGCTACATGGTACACTCCGGAGCCAAGCTTTTGATTTAAAGGCTTGGCTATAATTTACTTCTGCTCCGTGTGCCTTGCTAGTCTCGGCCCCGGTCAGGTGGAGGTGTTGTCCAGTGCGATGCAGTTCGCCAGACTACGGCCTCGCCCTTTCGCGGAGAAAGGGCGAGGGAAATTTCTCTTGTTCTTTCAGTTCGGTTCGTTGCTCTGTGGTATAGTGGCCTGTGCTATGTTATACCAAGCTTGTCTACGGACGCGCGTATCAGAAATGGTACGCGCTTTTTTCTTTGTCTGAAAAGGAGCCCCGCCACATCCTTTCTCCTCCCTTGTGGCGTGGCATATGTGCGCGGTGGGTAGGAAGGCAAGCACATACAAGAATGAGTCCTCGGACATTAAACAGGGCTTTTTTGTTTATTTTGAGTGAGCTTGACTTTTGTTGAAACTTACAATATATTTATTGAGACACTTGAGTAAGGTGCTCAAGGGTGCTCAAGCAAGAAATTGTACCTTGAAAGGAGAGATGATCCTCGATGAGATATTTTTCTGCTCGTCGGCGAATACAAGAGGAGCTTCAATACCTCCTTAAGTTTCTGACCGAGTACTTCGGAACAGAAATTCAGACAGTCGTTGTCTACGGAAGTTTCCTTAGGTGGTCATTCCGTAAATACAACGATGTGGATGTAGCAATCATTTTGCGTGATTCTCCAGAGTGGCGATGGAGCAGTTCAGAGTCCTTCTGGGATGCGCGAGATGATTCGCCATATCGTCAGAATTTCTTCCAAAAGCTCGAGCAGTTTCTCAAGGAGTTGGGTGCTTCTCGTCCTTACGACATCAAGGTCTTTACTACGCGTGACCTTGTATTGTTGGCAGAGTTCCAGGAACGCGTAGTCCACACCAGGGGGAACCTGGCACCGAGTATCAGAGCTGGGAAAGTCATTTTCCAGCGAAAGGAGAACGACATGGCGGAAATGAAGAAGAAACACAGGAGCTTCGTGGAGTTCCTGGACCGAGAGCTCCCGGCTCTCGGCATGACACACTGGTACAGAAGCAACGACGACTACGGTATCGGGATCGACTACCACGACATCGGCAAAGTCGTGACGGTGGAGCATCGCTTCCTGTTCATCACTTGGACATCGAAGCGCACCATCACCATCGCGAGTGTGATTGCCGAGCCGGACACGCCGATTCATGGCGGAGCAGAGGATACTCTCCGGCTTCGCGTGAAGGTTCGTGAGGCAATACCGACGCTTCAGAGATTGGCCGAGAAGTTCGAAGATGCGACCTTCGGACTCAAAGCCGAGCTCATGTACTGAACACGTCTCGCCTGTTAGTCAGAGGGAGTTTGCGAAAGCAGTTCCCTCTTTTTTTTAGTTTCAAAGAGCAAGGAATTTGCCGCCAAGACTGAAATTCGTTAGAATTTCAATAATCCGAATCCGCCACATCCTTCGCTAAGGCTACGGAGTGCAAGGCAAAGAAAAACTTGAAATTATCTGATTCAAAATTGCGATTCAGATTTTCCAATCAATTTTTCAGAGTTTTGGCCACCGCCGCCGAGGGCGGCGAAATGGGTTCGGACTATTTTCAGGAGACACAGCTGGTTTATAGCTCATTAATTAAGTTCTATTCAAGTATTTTGCAAAATACTAGAGTAGGATACAATTGATGGCGTTAGGACTAAGCTCTGACCTTATTAAGATGGCAGTCAATTTTCGAAAATTGGAGAGAATTATCAAAGGTTTCGCCAATCAC
The DNA here is from genome assembly GCA_016181525.1 of Candidatus Tayloriibacteriota bacterium. Lineage (GTDB taxonomy): Bacteria > Patescibacteriota > Minisyncoccia > Phycocordibacterales > JACOZD01 > JACOZD01. Next base: position 6,729 of record JACOZD010000002.1, read on the forward strand.
CGCCGCCTGGAAATACTTAATTTGCTTTTACATGAGCCAGAGCTCTCTGTTAGTGAAATATCTGAAAAGACCAGGACAGAGTATATGAACGCCTCTGACCATATTCGGAGGTTAGCTATTTCTGGTCTTCTTCTCAAACGTAATGATGGTAATATGGTGCGGCACAAATTAACCCCTCTTGCCGAATCTATTCTAGAATTTTGCAAAAAACTAGAATAAAATCCAGTGAAAGAAATTCTAAAAAATAACAAAAAATTCTATCAGTGCCAGGAGTGCGGCTTGGTTTACGCCGACAAAGAAACTGCCGAGAAATGCCAAGCGTGGTGCATCGAACACAGAAGCTGCAACTTAGAGATTATCAAACACGCTGAAAAAAACTTTAACTTCTGATTAAAGGTAGAAATATTTTAGGAGTGGTAGGCGTAATATTATGCTCCATGAAATAAAGAGGAACAGTAAGAGATGCTATTTGGGCAATATCACTGTGCTCGCGGTCCTTTTATCTATTTTATTTTTAGTCGAGGCGTTGTTTCCTTTGTCATACGCTGGTTCAGAGGAAGGATTTAGAAGAAAGATTTCAGACCATAAAATCCATAATTACTTTGCCGAGGTCTGGAAGATAAGGAAAGAGATTGCTGAGGGGGGAGATGAAGAAGATAAATACAGGATATCGAAACGTCGAAGTTTGATGAAGGAACTTATGAAGCACGACCCCTCTCTTTTTTTCCTCCTCGCCGAAAGCGGAAGAAACAAAGCGAATTTTGAACGGAAAGAGCTTATAAAAGGGCTCGTCGAAATTGTTCATCATGATGAGATAAATTTCTCCAAACTTCGCGATGAATATTTTTTGCACACTAAAAGCAAGAGATTCAAACTTTATCCAGTATCTGATTTCAGACCAGAGGCGGGTTCGGAGATTTCTTTCCTCGGCTATACCGTCGGAGATAATATAGTCTTCAACCCGGCAGAGGGTATATCAGTGTTATCGGGCGAGAGGAACGAAGCTTTGGGGGAACAGAGAACACTGGTCATTCTTTTGAATCCCGAGACCGAGAGCGCCGAGCCGTTTACCGAAGAAGAAGCTCACAATATTGTTTTCGGAAGCACTGTCAGTAAATTCATGACTGAACAATCATATGGGGCTGTCTCTTTTACTGGTGACGTTTTGCCTTGGACGACCTTTCCTGCCAGAGGGAGTTGTACACTTCTCACTTCAGCCGAGCTCGAGGGAGTGATAGATTCATATAATATTGATTTGAGCGGTTATGACAGAATAATAAATTTGGTGCACATACCCACTCTGAATTTCTTAGGAGGATGCTCCACGATCGGCAAGAGCGAGTATGTTATAGGAGGAACAAGTTATCGTCTTTCACAAGCCTCGGTATCAACTTATGGATTTGATATTCCGGCCCGGTTTCTTGAATTTTTCCGCTGGACTCTCTTAGACGGCGCTTTAGCCCATGAACTGGGACACTCTCTCGGTCTCCACCACGCAAACGGCTGGGATTGCGGCGGCAGCTCGCTTGGCGCTGTCTGCGCGCGTGAGGAGTACGGCAATCTCTTTGACGTAATGGGGCAAGCTCTTTACTCCAGCCACACTAACGCTTTTTACAAACAACTACTGGGTTGGCTGCCTCCTTCGCGCATTCTGTCGGTTACCGAGTCAGGCCGCTTTGCCTTGCAGCCATTCGAGCGCTCCGACGGCGTTGCGGCCGCACGGATTAAGCTGGCGGGCAGTGATGCTTACCCTTACTACCTCGAGTTCAGACAAAACCAGGGTTTTGACGTCGGTCTTGGGCGAAGTCATCTTGTCTCCAATCTACAAGGTCTAATGGTAAACCGAATTTTGGATATCTCCCGATTGGGCTGGAGTGTGCCGGCTCTCATCGATGCGCGCCCTACTTCTCTCACTTGGGCTTCTGATTTATTCGAAGTCACTCTTAATGCCGGTCAAAGTCTTATCGATGAACGCTTGGGTATCGAGATCGAGACCGTGAGTTCCACTCTAGAGATTCTGATATTTGAAACCAAAATTTCTCCGCCGCCCTGTGAGCGCACCCCCCCGACCCTTTTCATACTGGAAGGCAGCGCTACTCCTGTAATTGCCTCTGGTGGCGCGGGTTACGTCACTCTTATTTTAAAGAATGATGACTATTTTGGATGCGGCCCTGCAGCAATAACAGTCACGCCTGCCCCTGGTTCTGCCGGGTGGGTATGGGAGGAGACTCGAAATCAAACTGTCAACTTGCTTCCGGAGGGGGCGCAAACGGCCTACCTAGGTTTTGGTTTAGATATTCCTCCTGATACTCCGCCCGGGTCTTACAATCTCGCTTTTGAAGCGCGGAACGAGGTCAGTGGATTGCAGTCAGAACTCATTCTACCCATAGAGATAGTCTCACCCCCGCATATTTCCGAAGTCCTGCCTCATATTGGCCCGGCTGGAACTGGGGTGATTATCAAGGGTAGCGGCTTTGATTCGCAGTCCACATTCGTGGATATGTGGAAAGTCAACTTTGGTTATCTTAGCGACTACTTGGAAGGAATCGATATCTCGGCTACTGAAGAGGGTATTGAGTTTACTGTGCCCGAAGTGATTAATGTCTGCGCCGAAATCTGTGAAATCATCTCTCTCCCTCTGGGCAGGTACGAAATAATTATTACAGCCAACGGTGCCAGTGCCAAGGGGGATTTTATTGTCGTGCCGCCTGCGCCAGTAAAGTCCAAAAAGTGAACCAAGAATGTTAAGAATCGGAGCGCATCAGTCGATTGCCGGAGGGTACGCTAAAGCAGTGGAGAGAGTTCACGCTATCGGGGGCAACTGTCTCCAGATTTTCTCCGCCTCGCCCCGAAGTTGGAGCCGGCCCGCTCCGGACGCCGAAGACAAGAAAAATTTTTTGAAGTTGAGAGAGGAATTTGACGTTCATCCTGTCTACTTCCACGCTTCTTATCTCATCAACCTGGCCGATGGCGGAGAAGTCGGCCGGAGGTCAGTCGGGGCGCTCATCGCCGAACTTAAAGCGGCCGGGGACTGCGATATTGTCGGCAGCATCATCCATCTCGGCTCGTTTAAAAACGCTGACAGCGCCGCCGTGGCAGAAAACCGGTACTCGATTTTAATCGCCAATATAAAAGAGATTTTAGATAACACCCCTAAGCGCACCTTTTTTATCATCGAGAATTCGGCCACCCGTAAAATCGGCCGGCGGCTGGAGGAGATAGCTAATATCATAAATTGGCTTGGCAGCGATAGAGTAAGGGTTTGTCTCGACACCTGCCACCTCCACGCCGCCGGCTACGACCTCTCCAGCCGGAGGAGAATGGAAGATTTTCTTAAGGACTTTGACTCTCAAATCGGTTTGTCACAACTCCAGGTTTGGCACGCCAACGACAGCCGCGACGCCTTCGGGTCGCTGCGCGACCGGCACGAGAACATTGGTGAAGGCAAGGTGGCCAAGGCCATTTTCTCTCTTCTTCTCCAGGAAGCCGAGACGAAGTATCTGCCTTTTATTATCGAGACGCCGGGTTTTGACGGCCAAGGGCCGGATGCCGAGAATATCGCTAGACTGCGCTCGCTGGAAGTCGGTTAGAATGAGCTGTGTATAACCTTATGCTCCGAAACGTCTCTTGTTGATATAATTTTGCTGTATGCTCACTCCCAATGAACAAGAGTATCTTGTAAAAATCCAGTCCTATAATCCCGGCATCGGAGACGCCGATATCCGGCTGGTACTTCGCTCAAGCGGCTGGAACGCCGAGAAGATAGAAGAAGGGGTAAAGTATCTTCGGGGCGGCCCTCCTCCGCCTTGGCCCAAGGAGACCTCTCTGCCGTCACCGGCCGTGAGCCCGCCGCCCCGGCAAGGGGGCGATCTCATCCCGCAGCCGGTTAAACCCGGACTGACTCCGCTCATTCAGTCAAAGGCGCCTCTGCCGCCGAAACCGGTCGCACTCTCTCCAGCTCTGCGCGGAACGCCCGGTGTTCGAGGCGTAGCTTTGGCCATGGCGGCATTGCTTGTTTTAATTTTAGCCGCCAGTGGTTTGTCATTTTTCCTCGGCCTGCCGCCGCTTGGAACTCTCGGCAAGCCCGCTTCGCCGAGTAATTTTCTGACCACTATCTCAAAGGCCTTAACCGGGTCCGGGAGCTTGTCCCGAACCATAGTTCTGGAGTTTAAAGAAGAGCCGAGGGAGAACGGGGTCAAATCTTCCGGTTCGAGCGCCGTCAATGACTTTTTAAAGAGCATCTCTCCGGGTTCTTTCGCTCGGTCCCGGCTTGAGGCCAGCTACGCCGGCCGGGACTTCAAGGTCGAACTTGACGCCAGCGCCCGGGTTGGCCTCGCTGTCTTTGAGTCGGTCGGGGCCGTCGTTATCAAAGCGGGCAAAATTTATCTTAGAGTTGATAAACTTTATCCGAGTGCCTTAGCCACCTCGACCATCCTCGGTCAGTGGGTCTCACTCATGCCCGAGGAGTTGCCCCTCCTGGCCCGGCCCGAGGCCACCACCACTGCCGCCGGAGCGGGCCCGCTCCGGCTCGACGAGCGGGTCTACCTTGAATACCTTGAAACCGCTCTGCCCCTGGCCGACCGCCACCGGGTGATTAAAATCTCGCGGGTTAGGCGCGATGACATCTCCGGCCTAAAGGCCTATCGTTACGACATCAGGGTCAGTCTGCCGAATTTAATCTCGTTTTATAAAGAGTATACCGAGGTAATGAGAGAGAGGTATGGAGCATCCGTCATTTCTCCCAATACCGGTTTGATTGAGTTTCTTGAGAATGAAGATTCAGCCGAGGTTTTCGACTTTTGGAAAAGGAACAGCGCCGCCTCGGTGTGGCTCGACGAGAGAGGATTGCCCGTTTCCTCTCTTCTCACCTTGCGCTTGGTGCCTCCGGACGAGGTGACTACCCTCTCCGGCAGACAGTTTAAGTTGACCGTCTCGGCAGACGTCTCGCCCGGGTTGGCGGTTATCCAGGCCCCGGAGAGGTTTCTCTCGATCGAGGAGGCTCGGAGAATTCTCTTTGAACCGCCGCCCTCGCCTTCGTCCCTCAAGCCGCCGCCTCCGCCGGCCGCAAGAAAACCGACTTCTGCCGTAACCGAAGTCAAGGCCGTTTTTGAAAAAATTCGCGCGGCTAACAGGACTCAAAATGCGGACGAGATGGATAAACATCTCACCGCCCGCTCGGTAGCCCTGCTCGCGGCCGGAGGCGAGAGAATCTGGTTTAAGGACTTTGTTTGGGTCTCCGGTCGGGTTTCAGGCTCGAGAGTGGTGACGGAGATACGCATCATTGACCTGGCGGCCGGGGCCAGCACCTTGAGTGTCCCGTTTTTGCGTCAAGGCGGAGTCTGGAAAATGGGTTTAGCCGAAAGTCTGGAGCTTTAATCTTGGTAAAATAAGCTGCGATCGCAGCTTATTTTACCATTACCATCACCACTAGAGGAAACCAGAGGAAACCGGAGGAAATTTCAACTGGGTAACTGAACACGTTCTGGCGGTCTCGGCTTTTCTTTGTTATACTCCCGGTAGACGCGCATAGGTGCGTTTGTTCTTTAAGTGTATGAAGATTCTGTCTAAATTGTTTTCTAATTCAGGAGCGCAGACTACTCTCTTTAGAGAGGACATTCTCAAGGAAATTAAGGAGGGCGGTCTCCAGATTGCTCCCTTCAATCCCGAGCTGGTCAAGGAGGCCTCAATCGACCTTAGCCTCGGTGAATATTACTTCGAGCAGAACGAGGACTATGAAATGCGGGCCCAGATTGGCGGCCCGCGCTGCCACAATCCCTTTGACCAATTCTCCAGAAATTTATGGAAGTGCGACTGTTCGCGGGCCAAACCGGCTCAAATATGCGCCGACGAGCATGATGTCGTGCTGAAGGGTTTCGACCCGAAGGATTTGGCGGTGGTTATCAAACCCAAGCAGAGCATCCTGTCGGCCAGTCTGGAGTTTGTAAAATTGGGAGAGAGAATCTCTCTCCATCTTGACGGCCGGTCATCGCCCGCGCGGCTGCTTTTGAGGGCGGCCGGGCCGATGGACTTCATCGACCCCGGCTACGTCGACCCCGTAACCTTTCTTATCACCAACCCTTTTGACACCTTGCCGGTTGTCCTTAAGGTCGGTACGCGCCTGGTTCAGTTTGAAGTCAAAAAGGGCGGCCCTGGTTGCAGCGGCTGCTACGGCGGTCGAGGCAAGTATTCTTCACCCGTAAGTCTCGAGGAGGCGCAGGCGGCCTGGCAGCCGGAAATGATGCACTCCAAGATGCATCTCGACCCGGAGGCCTTCCCCAGTATGACCGTTTACCCAGATAAACATATAACCAGCCGCGCGGTCTAAAACCGCGCGGTTTTTCATTGGATTTTTAATTATTAGGATGATAATGTATGTTTATGAATGCCAAGGGTGTTTTTTATTTTGTCTTAGTTTTAGGTATCGCCGTCCTGGCCTTTGTCTTTGTCAAGCCAGGCCGGCCGGCAGTCCGGAACTTCTTCGAGTGTGAGGAGGCGGATTATCCGGTTCAGGAGTCTTTTCCCAGACGATGCACCGACAAAACCGGCAAAGTCTTCGTCGAGGACGTCGGCAATGTTCTGGAGAAGCAGAACCTCATTCGCCTGGACCGGCCGAGACCGAACGAGTTTATTGAGAGCCCGCTCGAAATCTCCGGCTCGGCCCGGGGCGTCTGGTTTTTTGAGGCCTCTTTTCCCGTGACCTTAAAAGACTCGGTGGGGAGAATCATCGCGGAGGCGCCGGCCGAGGCGCAGGGCGAGTGGATGACCGCGGAGTTCGCGCCCTTTAAGGCTGTCTTAACCTTCTCATCGCCGACAGGAGAGTTTGGGTCTCTCATCTTGGAAAAAGACAATCCTTCAGGCCTGCCGGAGCATGCCGATTACCTCCGCGTGCCGGTGAGATTCAAATAAAGGAGGGCACGCCGAAAAAACATGAGAAATTACGCTAAAGTCGGCGGGCGGCGGGGCAAACCGGGTTACCGGACACCATCCACATTTCGCAACAAAAAGGCGGTTGCAGTCGCTAGGCTAAAGAGATATACTTATTCACGTAAAAAGTTTTAAAGCGACAATATGGAAAACAACGAACCGAACAAAACGTCTTCAGCAAAGTTCGTAACGGGAGCGATTATCATTGTTTTGGTTGTAGCGGCGGCCGTGTTTGCGGGCAGTCGGCGGGGCGGCGAGGACAAGGTCGGGAGCGAGCCTCTGACTCCTCCTCCACCGGCGAGTGTCAATCCTCCGGCCGTCTCACCCGTGCCCCCGCCTGTCTCGCCGGGCGCCGTCTCGCTTAAGGTTTATTTTCCAAACAGCAAGCTCGACCCGGGAACCCCGGATTGCGCCAAGGTTTTTAGCGTTAGTCGAACCATTCCTGCCACTAGGGCCGTGGCTAAGGCGGCTCTGGCCGAACTTCTCAAGGGTCCGACGGCGGAGGAGCTCTCCCTCGGATACTTTACCTCGATTAACTCCGGCGTCCGTCTGCAGAAGCTCTCAATCGTGAGTGGCGCAGCCAAGGCCGACTTCGATGAGGAACTTGAGAAAAATGTCGGCGGCTCGTGCCGAGTGACGTCCATCATTGCCCAGGTAGAGGAGACCCTGAAACAGTTCCCAACCGTACAAAAGGTCGAAATTTCCATTAACGGCCGGACGGAGGACATCCTCCAGCCGTAAATTTTTCAATTTCATGCACTACGTTTGCACAGGCAATTGCGGTTGCACCTCGGAAACTCCTTGCGTCTGCGAGACCGAAGGGTGCGTCAAGGAGGGTAAACCCATGATTGAGTGCGGTTGCACCGACAGTCAGCACAAGGAGGCCATCGATAAGACCAACAAGGGAGAGTGATAAAATAAGGGGATGAGAAAGATTGTGGCGGCTTCGCTGGCCGCCGTGGCCGTTTTGGCGGTTTTTATAGTTCGAACCGGTTTCTGGCGAGAGGCTATAAAGGGCACCGAGCTGGAACGAAAGTTTGCCGAGCTGGAGAAACTCGTTTCGCCGTCCGGAGTGACCGAAGCCATTCGGGAGACCTTGCCCGGGCTCGAGAGCGCTGTTAAACGTCTGGAGGCGCCAGGGCCTTTGAGGAAGCCAAACGGCAGCGCCGCCCCGCTTACCCAAGGCGGAGTCTGGCGTTTAACCAACGACGAGAGAGTTAAAGCCGGTTTTCCACCCCTTGCCTTGAACTTGCGACTGAACGTGGCCGCTCTCTCTAAGCTCCAAGATATGTTCGCTCGACAATACTTCGAGCATGTCGCCCTAACCGGGGAGGACGCCGGTCATCTGACCGGGCAGGCCGGATATGATTTTCTCTCCGTCGGCGAGAATCTGGCTTTAGGCAACTTCTCGGGCGACGCCGGCTTAGTGGCCGCCTGGATGGCCAGTCCCGGCCACCGCGCCAACATCTTGAGTCCGCGTTTTAGCGAGATAGGCATTGCCGTCGGAGAGGGTTTTTTCGAGAGCAGAAGAGTCTGGATGGCGGTTCAGATTTTTGGCTGGCCGGCCGAGAGCTGCCCGGCTCCAGATGAGAACTTGAGGCGGCGAATCGAGGTGAGAGAACTTGAGCTCGAGGTCATGGAGGATGAGCTCACCCGCCGGCAGGAGACCTTGGAGAGCGAACCGGGACGCCGGCGGCAGGCGGTGGAGGAGTACAATAACTTGGTGGCCCGATACAACGCCCTCGTTAAGGAGCTCAAGCTCGTGATTGAGGAGTATAACGCCGGCGTCCGGAGCTTCAACGAATGTGTGTCGGGCTAGTATCTTTTAGTCTGGCGGCGTAGTATACCCCGACAAGCATGAGAAGACCTAAAACAACAAAGAGTTTGCCCTCGGTCGGGAGGCCGGTTGGGAGCGAGAGGAGAATGCCGGCTGCGAGCGGCGAGATGATGTAAGCCAGAGGTCGGGCCGACCGGAAGAGGCTGATAATCGAGGCGTCGGCGGTGGAAACTTGCTTGAAAAAGTAAGATTCGGTCATAATTTCTACGGCGCTGGCCCCAACCCGAGTCATAAAAAGTATGGCCGCCCAGAGGGCGAAGTTTTTGTGGGAGACGAAGGCCATGAGGGCGGTAAAGAAAGCGGTCGTGATGAAGCCGGCCGCCAGGAACTCTTTCTCGCCTGTCCGGCTGTCGGCCAGTCGGCCCAAAGGGAGTTCGAAAAGGAGGAAAGGCAGGAGCATGATGGAGAAGATAGCCAAAGTTTCTTTGAGAGTGAAGCCGACCGCCTCTTGGAGATAGATGGGAGTGTAAATCACCATCCAGGAGTAAAAAAATTGGAGAAGGAAGTTGGCCATGAAGATGCGGTAGATGTTTGGGTTCCGAAAGAGGGCGCGGGCGGTGGCGGGGATGTTGAGCTCGCGGTAAGAAGTGTCGCGGAAGAATTTTAGATTGACGAGAATGATGACGAAGAGCGGCAGGAGAAAGATGACCGAGGCGGAATAAATCGAGCTGAAGCCGCCCCCGCCGGCTAAGAATGAGACCGCCAAGGGCGAAACGACGAAAGCGGCGTTGGCGGCGGTCATAAAAAGGCCGCGGACGGTGCCGGTCTCGCGGTTCCGGGTGACGGACTCCAGAAAGATGTCGAGGTCAAAGGCGATGAGGGGGAAGATGGCGTGATGAAGGATAAAAAATGCGGCGATGAGGTAGGGTTTATGGAGGAAGGCCAGACCGAGAATCAGGGCGGCCTCGAGGAGAATGAGGGAGAGAGTCAGACGGTAGTTGCCGGTGCGCCGCAGGACCTTGGCAAGGTAGAGAAAGATAAAGATATTTAAAGCGGCGCCGGCTGTGTAAAGGATGCCGACGTTCTCTTGGGAGAAGAACTTGGAGAGAAAGGAGGAGTTGACGTAAACAACGAAGGCGTAGTGGAAGGAGAGGAGGAGGGTCGAGACGTACATGAGCCGCTCCATCATTCTCCCTCCCGGTCTCCGGGCGATTTCTTTCATTCCTCAATTATATCTTGATTGCTCCAGACCCTAAATGCCCGCCTCTACACTCCCAAAATAACCGGAATGACGATGGGGCGTTTGGCGGTTTGCTGGAAGAGGTAGCGCGAGACGTTGTCGGTCACCTGATTTTTGACATAATCAAAGTTGATGGGGTTCATGCCCCGGGCGGCGTCCTCGATGGTTTTTTTGATGATGTAGCGGGTTTGCCGCAGAAGGTCCTGGGATTCGCGCAGATAAACAAAGCCGCGGGAGATGATGTCGGGCGATTTCTTGAGTTTCCCCGTCTGGGTGTTGACGCTCCCGATAATAACGAACATGCCGTCTTCGGCCAACATCTGCCGGTCGCGCAAAACCACCTCCTGGATATCGCCCACGGAGAAGCCGTCAACCATAACCGGCGAGGCCGGCGCCTTTTCCTTAAGAACCGTCATTCGTTCGCCTTTGTTTGTAATCTCAATAATGGAGCCGTTGTCCGGCACAATCACGTTTTTCTCTGGCGTGCCGAGGTCGCGGGCCAGCTCGGCGTGAAGGCGCAGGCGGTAATGATTGCCGTGGATGGGGATAAAAAACTTTGGCTTAAGCCGGCGATGGAGCCACTCGATCTCGCCCCGGTTGCCGTGGCCGGTTGAGTGAATGTAGACCTCCGAGGTGCGGTAGTGGATAATCTTGGCGCCTTGGCGGGCCAGATTGTCCTTGAGTTTCTCCACCGTTTTTTCGTTCCCCGGGATGATGGAGGAGGAGAGGATAACGGTGTCGCGGTTGTTTATCTGGACGGTTTTATGGGCCTTGGTGCCCATCCGCATCAGGGCGGCGAACTCCTCGCCCTGGGCGCCGGTGGCCAGAACCACGATTTTGTCGGGCGGGTAGGCGCTCATCTCGGCGGCGGGTATGATGGTGCCTTTCTTGACCGTAAGCATCCCCGAGGTCTCGGCCACCTCGATGTTCACCTTCATGCTCCGTCCTTCAATGACCACCTTTTTGCCGTATTTTTCGGCGATTTTAATGATATGAATCATTCTGGCCAGCTGGGAGGCGAAGGTGCCGATGATAATCCGGCCTTTGATGTTTTTGATTATCTCCTCCAAGTTTTTGTGGACCACCGACTCCGGGGTGGAGAAACCGGGGTTCTCAATGTTGGTCGAGTCGGTTATGAGAAGGAGCACTTTTTTCTTATCGAAGATGCGGTAGGCCTCTTCTTCGGAGGCGGTCGGCACCTCGTCCACATGGTCGAGTTTGAAGTCGCCGGGATTAACGATAAGGCCGTAAGAGGTTTCAATGACGATGCCCATGGAGTCGGGGATGGTGTGGGTAACGTTGAAGAAGCTCACCGAAAGGGCGCCGATTTTCAAGTGGTCATCTTTCTCGATGATGCGGATATCCAAGTTTTTGAGATGCGGGAACTCCGCCTGCCGCTTTTTAATCATGATAGCGGTGAGGTTGCGGGTGTAGAGCGGCGGGTAGCCGATGCGGGGCATGAGATAAGGAACGCCGCCGATGTGGTCCAGGTGACCATGGGTGATAATGACGGCTCGGATTTTTTCCTTGCGTTCTTCGAGGTACTTGGTGTTGGGTAGAATGTAGTCAATGCCGGGAGTGTCTTCTTCTTTAAACTGAAAACCCATGTCCAGGACTAAAATGTCCTCGCTGGTCTCGACCAAGGTCATATTCTTGCCGATTTCCTCCACTCCCCCGAGGGGGATGATGCGGATGTCGCCCGGGGCGGGCGGAGGGATTTTTGCGCCTTCCCGCCCGCCGCCTCTCGCTGGCTCGCGGGAGACAGCTCTCCCCCCCGGAGCGCGCGGCGTCCGGGCTAGGAGCCCGGGCCGGCCGCTCCGGGGGCGGAGCCGGTCGCGGCCTAGCGCTCGTCTTAGTGTTCTTGGTGTGTAGGTCATTGTTTAACTATTAATTTTTATTTACAAAAATATTCCAGACCTTGTCGGTCTCGATGTACCATTCGTGGACGTTTAGGAACCTCTCGGCCGCGGTGGTGATGGAACCAAGGCCGACTCCCTTGACCTCTCGCGGCAGGACGTAGATAAAGTCCGGCGAGTAGAGAAAGACAGCCGGCACGTCCTCGGTCAGAATCTCGGCGAATCTTTGATACTTCTCCCGACGGACGGTGAGCTCGCTGGCGGCCCGGGCCTCCTCGAGGAGCTTGTCGGCGGCGGCGTCGGCGTATAGGGCAATATTGAGCCCCGGGTCATTGCGCTGGGAGGAGTGCCAGAAGGCAAAGAGGTCAAGCTCGCGGCCGACAATCTCGCCGAAAAGCAGGGAATCGTACTTGCGGGGCCGGATGACGTCTTGATTGAGGTCGCCAGTCTCAAAAATTTTAAGCTCAATCCGGGCGCCGATTTTCTCCCACTGGTCCTTCAAGAGCTCGGCCGCGCCGCGCAGTTCCTCGGCGTCCGAGGTGGAGATGGAGAAGGCCAGGGTATAAGTTTCCTTGCGGCTCTTTTTTTCCATGACCTGTTTCTCCTCGTTCCAGCTCCAGCCGTTTTTTTCGAGAAGAGCGCGGCCGGCCGCGGCCGAGGTGCTGGCCGCGTTTGCGTTTGGAGGGAGAGACAGGGGCACGGGTGAGTCGATGGGCGAGCCGAAGCCGCGGAGAACTTCCCGAACAATAATCTCGCGGTCAGTGGCCGTATTTAGGGCCTGTCTGACCTCGCGCAGAGATAAAACAGGGGCCTGATTTTGGTTGAAGAAGACGCCAAAGACCCGGGGCAGAGGGTAGCGGTCGAGGCGAGCGTTTGCGGAGAGATCCAGGGTCTCCCTCGGGGAGAGACTCCCGATACTCCCGATTTCGCGGCGGCGCAGGGCCTCGAGTCCAGCGCGCTCATTGCCGAAAAAGGTAAAGACGATTTTTTGGATTTTGGGCTCGCCTAACGGGTACTTGCGAAAGGAGCGAAGGATATAGAGATAAGGCAAACGACTCTCATTGGTTTTGAGTTTGGAGAGTTTATAAGGCCCCGAGCCGACCGGCTCGATGTTCCACTGGCTCCAGGCAAATTCATCGGGGCCGACATCCCTCCAGAGATGTCGAGGCAAGAGTCCCAAGGTGGCGTTCTCGAGAAAAGGCGGGTACGGCTCCTTGAGAGCGAAGCGGATGGTCTTGTCGTCAATTTTTTCGACTGTTATCCCGTCCCAGTTGGCTCGCTTAGGCGAGCGGGTGACCGGGTCCTGGGCGCGGGTGACAGTGAAAATTACGTCGTCAGCTGTAACCGGCGTGCCATCGTGAAAGTAGGCGTCTGCCCGGATGAAGAAGGTATACTCCCGGCCGTCGGGCGAGACGCTTACCGACTCGGCCATGTCGGGAATGAGTTCACCGGAGGGTGTGGCCTTGAGAAGTCCGGCGTAAATTAAGGCCACCAAGTCCTTATCGGCGTCGGTGATGGCTAGAAGGGGGTTAATCGAGCGCGGGGTGCCGATGATGCCTTCGGTTAAGGTGCCCCCGCGAGCCGGCACCTCCACCAGAAAGGCGGCATTTATGGTAGTGAGCATCCAGGCGACGCTCGCCGAGAGTCCGATGAAAATAAGGCAGAAAATCAGCCGTTCGGTTAGACTGAAGGCCTCGACGGCCCTCTCGGCTTCCGCAAAGAGCGCTATCCGCCTTTGACGCGTTATGAAGTTGCCCTTCGGTTGTAACACTGTCTTGGTGCGAGCACGAGAAAGCGGAGGAGAGGCGCGGCCGGAGGCCGCGCCTCACGGGCGAGAGTTATGGGACGAGAAGAGCGGCAAAGGCCGCGGCCGCAAAAAACCCGCCCAGAACGCAGGTTCCGATGAAAAGCGTTTTTTCGAACCCCCTCCGAGTATGGAACGCTGAACTCCAGTTGTCGCCGAAGGCTCCGCCGATGCCGGCGGCGCTCCTCTGGAGGAGGATACCGGCGGTGAGGAGGACAGCCAAAGCGATCTGGATGTATGGCAGGATGTTCCCGATGCTCGTCATTGCGGCCATTATAGCACGGCTCCCGGCGCCGGCAAGGTCTGCGGGTAACTTACTATTATAATCTATATTTGACCTCTTGTCAATATTGATTTAAGCTGGCTCGTCATTATACTTGGAGTAAGGCCTTCTAGGGCTTTTTGTTTACAAGCTAAATTTCAGGCCCATGAAAAGGAGTAAAACTAAAACTAAGAAGTCAAGCTCAAACCGGTTTAAGCTGGAGCCTTTAGGCGATAGGGTGCTTGTAAAACCCTCATCTCCCGAGGAGAGAAAAAGCGCGGGAGGGATTATCATCCCCGACACCGTCAGCAAGGAGAAGCCCGAGCGCGGCACGGTGGTGGCCGTCGGCAAAGGCAAGTTCGAGGACGGAAAACTTATTCCCCCGCGGGTTAAGGTCGGCGACGAAGTGGTTTTTTCCAAGTATGGTTACGATGAGCTCAAGATTGACGATATCGAATACTTTATCCTGCGGGAGGACGGCATTTTAGCCATAGTCAAGTGAAATAACATGTCTAAAATAATTTTGTACAACGAAGAAGCCCGCAGAGCCCTCAAAAAGGGGGTGGATGTCGTCTCGGACGCCGTCAAAATCACCATCGGGCCCAGGGGCCGCAACGTCGTTCTGGACAAGGGCTACGGAGCGCCAACCATCACCAACGACGGCGTCTCCATCGCCAAAGAGATTTCTCTCAAAGATAAGTTCGAGGGCATGGGGGCGGAGATTGTCAAAGAGGTGGCGGAGAAAACCAATGACGTCGCCGGCGACGGCACCACCACCTCGGTTATTCTCACTCAAGCCATGGTTGGCGAGGGTATGAGGCATCTCACTATGGGAGTAAACGCCATGGCCATCCGCGCCGGCATTGAGCGAGCGGCCGGTGACGTGGTGGCAGTGCTCCGCAAGCTTGCCAAGCCCATCAAAAACAAAGAGGAGATTATGCAGGTGGCCACCATCGCCGCCGAGTCGGAGGAGGTCGGCCGGATTATCGCCGATACCATCGAAGAGGTGGGCAAGGACGGGGTGGTGACGGTTGAGGAAGCCCAGACCTTCGGCGTGGACAAGGAGGTGGTGGAGGGTCTGGAGTTCGACAAGGGTTTCGTCTCGCCCTACATGGTGACCAATGCCGAGCGGATGGAGGCCGAGTATCGCGACCCGGCCATCCTCATCACCGACAAGAAGATTTCCGGCGTCAAGGAGATTCTGCCTTTGCTCGAGAAAATGGTGGCAAGCGGCAAGAAAGATTTGGTGATTGTCGCCGATGACATTGAGGGCGAGGCCTTGGCCACCTTTATCGTCAACAAACTGCGGGGCGCTTTCTCCGTCCTCGGCGTCAAGGCCCCGGGCTACGGCGACCGCAAGAAGGAGTTGCTCGAGGACATTGCCACCACTGTCGGGGCCAAGGTGGTTTCCGAAGAACTAGGGGTCAAGCTCGAGAACGCCGATCTCTCCGCCCTCGGCCGGGCCGCCAAGGTCATCGCCAACAAGGATAAGACGGTCATTGTGGGCGGCAAGGGTCGGAAGAGCGATATCGAAGGCAGGATTGCCCAGTTAAAGAAGCAGCGGGAGGAGTCCGACTCTAAATACGACCAGGAGAAACTGGATGAGCGAATCGCCAAACTCTCTGGCGGAGTGGCCGTCATTCGGGTCGGCGCCGCCACCGAGACCGAGATGAAGTATCTGAAACTGAAGATCGAGGACGCGGTCAACGCCACCAAGGCGGCTATTGCCGAGGGTATCATCCCGGGCGGCGGGGTGGCCTTCATCAAGGCCGCCAAGGAGGTGCGCGAGGTCTTTAAAGCCAAAAAGGAACCGGCGGGGCTCGAATTTTCGCTCGGCTACGACCTGGTGCTCAAGGCCCTCGAGGCGCCTCTGCGCCAGATCGCCGTCAACGCCGGCAAGGACGACGGCTCGGTTATTGTCGAGAACGTCAAAAACGCCAAGGGCAACGTCGGTTACGACGCCGAGAAAGACGCCATTGTGCCCGACATGCTCGCGGCCGGCATCATTGACCCGGTTAAGGTGGCCCGAAGCGGGGTAGAGAACGCCGCCTCCGCCGCCGCCATTCTCCTCACCACCGAAGTGGCCGTGGCCGAGGAACCCAAGGAGGAGAAATCAGTGCCCGGCGGAGGCGGCGGCGGGATGGGGATGGAATACTAGGAAGATATGTTCAATGTTCAACACTCGGTGTTGCACATCTCTCGGTGTTGCACATCTCCCGACTGCCTACCGCTATGTGCAACACCGAGTGTTGCACACGGGCACGGTGTTGCAAAGTTGATAGTGAGGCCCGACTGAATGTCGGGCCTTTGCTTTTTAAGTGCTTTGTGCTAGATTCTTTGCAGCGTTGAACATTAAAACTAGAAAGGCAATATGAATGAAAACGAAGAATATGACAGCTATTCTCGAGCGGGAAGAACTGCCCGAGATTGACCCGGAAAAACTGGTGGCGCGCAATGTCCTCGACTACGCCCGCGACAAGTTGGACTATAGGCATCCAAACGCCATAGCCCAAAATGAGGAGACCACACTATGTACAGCCCTGCGCACGGCAGGCATCAGGCCTCTGAATGAGAAGTCGGTGGAAAGATACAAAACAGAGATGCTTCACAAGCACTCTCCCAGCTGGGTGAGCCGGTCCATGGCCTATGAAGAGCCAGTCCCCCTTTATGTTTTCGGCTCGTTTGCGGCCGCGGGTGTGATGGCGGCGATGGTGGTGCTGGTGGCCGGAGGGGTTTATCTGTGGGCAGATAAGGTAGATTCCGCTCGCATAGGACTGATAATTTTGAAGTCCACTATTATCTTCCTGGGTTGCGGCACAGTCGCGACTTTGATGGCGTTTTTGGCGGGGATAGGAAGAAGGGTGTGCGGATGGAAGACTCTCAGTCTTGGAGAATACTCTCGTTTGAAAAAGGCGGTCCCAGAGTTTGCGCTGCAGACGGCCGTGGAGGTTCATCAGAGGTCTGGAGGAAAGGTGTTTTTCTTTGTTGAAGAGTTTGAGGTGGAGAGAAGAGTTATGGATCCCTTTCTCATCGCCCAAGGGCCGGAAGGCGATACTTACTATCTCGAGGTTTGGGACGAGCCTGGCTTCAAGCGAAAACGCAAGGCCTGACTTCTTCCGGCCGTGCTTAATCTCCAACCGCTTCGGTTCAATTTTCGAAGCGGTTTTTTCTTTTTTGTGGTTGCTCTGTTGGGGAAGATATGTGCAACACCGAGTGTTGCACAAAGGCAGAATCGCACCATATCTCCATTCTCAAAAAAATTCGACATCGGATTTTGAAGTTGGTTTCCAGTGTCTCGTTTCTGGTTTCTTGGATATGCTAGAATTCTGGCGATGAGAGGTGAAAAAGGGCTGAAATGGATGTACATTTTGCTTGCGGCGGGGCTTGTGGCAGTTGTCGGCCTATCGCTGATTCTCTCTAAAGAGGAGAAGGAAGAAGGCCGGATGGAAAAATTGGCCGGGCCAAGCGCGGCCGAGAAATTTAGCTGGTCGACCTTCGCTCACGGCACTTTGCCTTTCTCCATCATGCATCCGCCCGCGGTCTCTCCGCGCGAGCTTCCCGGCACGGGCGCTCTCCATGCTGTGGCTGCTTTTTTTGACGGGACCCAAGGCCAGCCGAGCGAGCCGATTATGGTCATCGCGGCCGAGGATATGGAGGAGACCTACGGCCGAATTTATGCTTCGGCGGAGGAATTTATAAACGAGTCGCCACCCTCGCCGGAGGCGAGGGCTTCGAAAGTCAGAGTGGGCGGCGTCACCGGACTCTTGCTCTCTGGAGCGGAGAATGGAGGCACCTCATACTCCCACCTTCTCCTGGCCAAAAAGGGAAGGCTTTGGAACATTATATTTAAGTCCGACTCCGCTCGAGCCCAAAAGATGCTGGCTACCTTCAAGTTTTTGGATAAATGATGTAATATACAAACTTATTAGCTAGTAGTCTGCAGTTTGCTAGTTCGGTAATTTAAAAAAATTTCCATGACTATTCTATATATTGTGCTGGGGATTGCAGTTTTGATTCTTCTTTGGATTATTTTTGCCTACAATCGCCTGGTCTCACTGGTGAACCAAACCAAGGAGGCCTGGGCGGACATCGAGGTTCAGCTCAAACGACGCTACGACCTCATTCCTAACCTTGTAAGCACGGTCAAGGGCTACGCCGCCCATGAGAGCGGCGCCTTCGAGAACGTGACAAAGGCCAGGGCCAGCGCCATGGGCGCCACCTCTCTCCGCGACAAAGGTATGGCCGAATCGTCGCTGGCCGGCGCCCTGCGCACCGTTTTTGCCGTGGCCGAGGCCTATCCCGATCTTAAAGCCAACCAAAACTTCCTTGCCCTGGAGCAGGAGCTCTCCGACACCGAGAATAAAATTCAGTCGGCCAGACGTTTTTACAACGGCAACGTCAGAGACCTGAACACCGCCATCGAGTCCTTCCCAAGCAACGTCGTTGCCTCGCTCTTCCATTTCGGCAGGATGGAGCTTTTCGACCTGCCGGATGAGCACGCGGCCCAAGAGCCGGTGGAAGTGAAGTTTTAGTACGTGACCCGAATCACCAATTCGCCCGAATAACACAATTTATTAAGTGTTACTCGCGACCATTCGCGGATTGAGGTCGAGTTATATGACTACTTTATACTCTCATCGCCGGAAAAATATCCAGAAAACCTGGCTGCTCGTAACCTCCTTTTTTCTCATCATCATCGCTCTCGGCTGGACCTTTAGCCAAATCTACAACAGCCCCGGCATTCTTTACTTTGCTGTTATCTTTAGCATTGTCATGAACATCTTGAGTTATTGGCACTCCGACAAGATTGCTCTGGCCCTCTCCGGCGCGCGCTCGATTCAAAAAGCGGACAACCCGGAGCTTTGGAATGTGGTTGAGAACCTCTCCATCGCCGCCGGCCTGCCCATGCCGAGGCTTTATGTCATCGAGGACGCCGCTCCCAACGCCTTCGCCACGGGTCGCGACAAGGAGCATGCCGCCGTGGCCGTTACCGCCGGTCTTTTAAGTATTTTAGAGCGGTCGGAGCTCGAAGGAGTGATTGCCCACGAACTCTCGCACATTGACAACCGCGATATTCTCGTTTCCACAGTAGTTGTGGTGCTAGTGGGGTTTGTCACTCTTCTTTCGGACTTCTTTTTGCGCAGCCGATTCTTCGGCCGCCGCGACAATCATCGGGGCGGAGGCGGAGTGCTGCTTCTCATCGGCCTCGCTCTGGCCATCCTCTCGCCTTTGGTCGCCACCATTATCCAGTTGGCCATCTCCCGCAAACGGGAGTTTCTGGCTGACGCCTCGGGGGCTCTGCTTACCCGCTACCCCGAAGGGTTGGCCGGCGCTCTGCGCAAGATTGGCGGTTACGGTCAACCCCTGCGCCGAGCCAATCACGCCACCGCCCATCTCTTTATCATGAGCCCCTTTGGGCCCGAGGAGGAGAAGACGGGTTTTTTGACCAAACTCTTTATGACCCATCCGCCGGTGGCGGAGAGAATAAAAGCTTTACTAGGACGCCATGCGGATAACCTCCACTGACCGTCTCATCTCCTGGCTGATTTTACCGGTAATTCCGAGCTGGGTGACGCCTAATCAAGTTACTCTCCTCCGCTTTTTTCTTATTCCTTTCGTGGTTTACCTCCTCATGATGGAGGAGTTTCGTCGGGGAGCCATTCTGTTTGGTCTGGCCGCTCTAACCGACGCCCTCGACGGCGCCATGGCCCGCTACCGCAACCAGATTACCGAGTGGGGGAAAATCTATGACCCCCTGGCCGATAAACTTTTGGTGGGCACGGCCGTGGGTGTTTTGGTGACCAAGTACGTGAGTGAGTACCTGGCCGCGGCCATTATCTTCGTCGAGGTTCTCCTTATCGTCAATGCCTTCTACAAAAACCAAGCGGAAGGAAAGGTGATTCAGGCCGTCTGGGCCGGCAAACTCAAGATGATTCTCCAGTCGTCCGCCATCTTGCTCCTTCTCGTTTCCCTCATTTTCTTTATTCCTTCGCTCATCGCCGCCGTCACCGGCCTCCTTTATCTTTCTCTCCTCTTTGCTTTGATTAGTCTCCTTGTCTATCGTTCTATTTGAAAGAATGGGCTTGAGTGTTTAGTATGAAGGAGAGTATGAGGTGGAAGGAGGGTTCGCATAGTGGTCTAGTGCGCGCGCTTGGAAAGCGCGTAAGGGATAATTCCCTTCGAGAGTTCGAATCTCTCACCCTCCGCCAGTTGGGAAAATGCAAATTTGCAGAGGTCAGCTCGCGGCGCGAAACGCGCCGCTCGCACAGGATTTGAAAGGGATTTTTTGGCGAAAAGGAAAAGGATTTATCAATGAAGGGCAAAAGAAATTTTTTCATAAGATTTTTCTTCAATGAGCGGCAAGTTGCCGCTCATTGACTTTTATTGTATAATATGCTATCCTTGAGTGAAATCTGGGTATGTTGCCTGGATGGAATCAAACAGTTCTTTGAAAGGAGAAAAAGATGGAAAACACATCTGTGCATGAGAACAGCGGTGCTCGAGCACGACTGAAGCCGGGGGCATTACTGATTTGGCGGGTAGCCCTACTGAGCTTGCTTGGGGTTGTGGTTGCTGCAATCTTCAAAATCAACATGCTCGTAGCACTGACCATGACCGCCTTGGGTGTTGCCCTCGGAGTAGCGGGCTGTGGTTTTCTCTTTCAAAACAGGAAGGGGTTTACTGCTCGCGACAACCTCATGGCCAATCTCGTCGGTGGAGGATGTCTTCTGTCAGCCACTGCGATTCTGGTCTGGACATGGCTACTCTGATCTCGAGCTCAATCCGTGCCCCATGGTTACGATACGTCGTTGCTGTGGGGCATTTTCTTTTTCAGCGAGAATTTGCCGCCAAAGCCAGTGAATTTTTCAATAATTTTAAATTGAAAAATTCACTGAATTGAGTTATACTTAACTCAATAAAAACTTGAAATCGTTAACGCTCTCAGCTTCGCCTTTCATTTTGCCCGCCCGCACATTCCGAGCCGCGCACAGCGCGGCGAGGACAGAATTCCGTTCGAGCTATTTCAAGAATACACCGCCAGTTGGGAAATGAAGTCATTGGCTCGCCCGCTACGCGGGCTCGCCAGCCGTTTTTCGCGGAAATTTCAAGCCGTTTTGAATTCAGTAAGGCCAAAAGCGGGCTTTTCTTTTCGGAATTGAAAAAAGTAAATAATTTTGCTATCATAGTATTGTAATCAATATAACACAAATAATGATATCAAAGTATTGAAACTATGGCAACGATTGGCGAAAACATCAAAAAGGCGCGAAATAAGCTTGGCTTGACCCAAGACGACTTAGTGAGAAAATCCGGTGTAAAACACACAACACTTACAAAAATTGAGAGCGATGTTGTAGTCAAGCCAAGTGTGCAAACAGTCGCAAAAATTGCTAAAGCGTTAGGCATTCCAATAGAAGAACTAATCAAATAAATTTATGGCAAAATGGCATTTCTGGGGCGAAAAAGAATTTTCTGATGTTTATGAAAATATCTACATCAGGAGTTATTGTTTTTGAAGTTGTAAAAGAAATCAACGCTTTGGGCGTAAAGAAAAAACAGATTATTGATATTGGATGTGGCGAGGGTCATGCTACAAAACAAATTCTTGATAGAATTGATGGCGAATATATTTGTGACCTACTTGATCCCAACGAAAACGCGCTTTCTTTGGCCGAAGCTTTTCTGACTCCAGAAAATGTCGTTGGCGAAGTTTTTCCGAGAACACTTGCAACTTTCAAACCAAGTAAAAAATATGATGTGGTTTTCACCTCTCACACAAATTACTACTGGGCATTAAATGAAAAAGACTATGATGCTCAACTTAAGAAACTACCAACTTTTTTGAATGAGAAAGGAAAGTTAATGATTCTCACTTTGCCGGAAGAGAGCGACCACTATCGAATAGCGGTAAGAAAAATTTACCCAGAATTTAACTACGCGCAATACATCATCAAATTTTATAAAAATTTAGGTTTGAAAGTTGATGTAAAAAAACTCAAAATGAGAATGTACGTCGGAGATATTCTAAGCACAAAAAGTCTTTTCGATCTCAAAATTTTCTACCGATTTATTCATAACACAGATTCTTTTCCGAGCGACGAGGAAAGTAGAAACTTTCTAAAGTTGGTACAAGAGTATCAAGTGGACAACTATCTTGATTTCAAGGATTATTTGATTGTAGTTTCAAATCCGTAATTTTGCCGCCAAAGAAAAACTTGAAATTGTCCTTTCCGCTCCGGTTCAAGGCGAGGCGGGCGGAAGGGGGGTGTGGGGGGAATTCCGCCATTCCCTTGCAAAAAACAGAGGCCAGCCCCGCCGCCTTGCAAGTCATTGCAAAGCACCACAGAAAAATACTCTTTTCATTAGGAGAAAAAGAAATCCGGCGCGCGCAAATCAAAAAATGTGAAGAAAACTTTTTGGCTGGCTGGCGAGCGTTAGCGAGCGGCGGCGGGGCGGCTTCCATTAGTCGGGGTTCTGCTCAAAAAAAGTTCGGATTTCGTCCAAAAGGTACCGCAATTCAGGATTTCGCAAGTGAAGAGAGGATGCCTCGCGGCGCGTTCCGCGCCGCGAGGCATCCTCTGTAAATTTGCATTTTCCCAACTGGCGGTGTATTCTAAAAATAGCTCGAACCCTCTTTCGCTAAAGCTACAGACGGGCACAGCGGAATTCTGTCCTCGCCCAGCCCTTTCACAGAAAGAGCTGGGCGAGGAGTGGGCGGGCCTTCGCCTCGCTGAAGTGGCTTCGGCCACGCAAGCGGGCGGGCAAAACAAAAGGCGGAGCCGAGAAAATTCCAAACTGCCAAAGAACCTGAAAACAAATCGGCTCGCTTGCCAGTCCGTAGCGAAGCGAAGGCGGGAACCATATTTTGCCTGCCCCGTAGCTTCGCGTAGCGAATGGTACTGGGGGAAGGGCAAAAGAATTTTTTTCATAAATTTATAGGACTCTGAAGGACTATTTATTAAAAGAGTTGTAACCAATAAATGAAATTATTCCTAAACGGATTAAAGATATCAGTCGGAATGTCCATACTATGGGGCATGTTTTCATTTGTTGTTCTATACCTTCAATACAAAGATATAGTCCGATCAATCACTCCAGCTTTTGGTGCCGCGGTAAAGCTTTTTCCTATCTTTTTTATTGCTTCTCTCGGATTGAGCGTTTTCACAAATAATTCCAAAAAAAGATCTCAATCAGAAATTGTCGGTGTGAAGAAATCATTTTGGACTAGTTCGCGCATAGGTTTTGTTCTCGGGTTATTACTTGGAATCGGAGCAATTGCATCATCTGTATTTTATTGTTCCGAAGGAAGAGAGTGTGGACCAGGATGGATATTTCCAACTGCTATATTGCCAATAGTTCTTCCATTTCTAGGTGCAATTCTAGGTGCAATAATTGGTCACAGTATCGATCGGAAAAATCAAAAGTAAAAAGCGGCCTTTTTTGTGTCATTATTTCATAAAGACTCTGAAAATTTTCCGCCAAAGAAAAACTTACTTGCCCGTCCGCAGGTCGCCTAAGGCGACCGAAGGAGGGAATCGTCCTTTCCGCTCCGGTTCCCGCCAGACACCGATGTGCAACACCGAGTGTTGCATCTGTGATTTTGTTATCGCCACCCCTTGACATATTAGCTTAATTATCATAGGATAAGTGGCAATCTGAACATGGTGTTCAGAAGCAACCAAATAGTTCCTTGAAAGGAGAAAAGCAATGCATGAAATCCAATTGAAGTCGAAGTGGGGCGAGAAGCTGATCAAAGCGATCCCGGACAATGCGTCCTGGGAGTTCGTTTCGCATAGGGCCGGTTTGGTGAAGGCCCTCAATCTTATTGGGCCGGAGTCCTCGGACGTTCTACTCTACTTCGACGGGTTCTCGACAGTCAGAGTTCCGAGCAGAGACGTGAGCTTTCACATCGCAACAGAGAACAGCTCAGAGCTCGAAGAGTGTCCGATCGCAGAAATTCGTTACAGTCAACGAAAGAACGATATGGAAGTCCGTTGGCGAGAAATCAAGCTGTGGTTCAAGGATCGCGCTCAACTCGATCGATACGTACAGGCAGTAGTACTCCCCACCGGCGAAACCAAGCTGAACCCAAAACAGTTAGAGGAGCTCAAGAAACCGCAAGCGGAAGGTTCTTCTTCCGGCTCAGGGCTTCTACCCTTCGTTATCGGCCTTGGTCTTGGTATCGCGATCGATTAGTCGAGACAATGCCAGCATTTAGGAGCCACTTGCAGAATTAACTTCTGCGCGTGGCTCTTTTTTTGAAGCGAGAATTTGCCGCCAAAGAAAAAACTTGAAATTGTTACTTCCTTTCAGGAAGCCCAAACTGCCAAAGAACCTGAAAACAAATCGGCTCGAACCATATTTTGTAAGGGCAAAAGAATTTTTTCATAAAGGTTTCATTTAAGTCGGCAATGGAAGATTTGCTACGATAATGTTAATGTTGTCATGAATAAAGGTCGAGGTTAATTAGTAAAAAAGAAGCTAAAATATGCCGAAAATTAGTTGGAAAATTACATCAACGGTCGCACTCGTCGTGTTTGTTATCGTGGCGGCAATGGTGGCACCGGTGCGGTTCGCGTCAGCTGGCAGCGAAGGCGCGGACTACGATTTTTTGATCGGGACCGGTTTTCTCTGCGGTCTTGACCCAAGTGCCTGTCCGGATATCGCAAGAGCAGATAATGGCGACACGATTGAGATTACCGGCTCGGGAGCACTGTCAACACATCCAAAATCAGTATCAGGCGGCGGGTCGTTCACCCACAAGGACGCATCTGGCGGCGTCCTGGCGAGCGGCACGTGGACTGCGGACCAGTTAGTAAGTTTTCAGGGGTACGGTTGCGGTGGCGACGGGCTGCCGAGTTTTCTCTGCGGCGGCCGGGCTATTATCAAGGTAACGCTCTGGGTCGGTGGCGTGCCGGTTCACACCGGACTTTTGCAGGTTGATTGTTTGATTGGCGATAAAATCCCAGCGGCCGCGACAGAAGGAGTTCGCCTCTCTGTGCAAGACGCGCTCAACTTCAACAAAGAAGTAAGCGGATTCACCGTCTTTGTTGATTAAAGAGTATTAAAACAAGTGCTGTATAATAAAAAGCAGAGACACAGTCTCTGTTTTTTATTAAGTTGTCCTTCTTTTTGACTTTGGGCTTAGGTGTATAATAGAGAGGTGGGGAAGGTTGCCTATCTTTTGATTGCGGCAGTCTCCATCTCTGCCGCTCTTATTCTCTTTTTTCTGAAAGTCGAGAAGGACGGGTGGTCGGATTTAAAACTTGAGGTCAACGATCCCGATGTAGGGTCGGGATCCCGACCGGAGCGTCGGGACTTAAATCTAGCAACTATCCTGATTGCCGACACGCCGGAGGAGAGGGCACGCGGCCTTGGCGGCCTGGAGAAACTTCGCGAGGGAGAAGCCATGCTCTTTGTTTTTGACGAACCGGCTTACCACTCCATCTGGATGAAGGACATGAATTTCTCAATAGACATCATTTGGCTCGATGAGAATTACCGAGTGGTTGATATAAAAGAGAGGGTGGCGCCGGAAACTTATCCAAAAATCTTCACCCCGCGGGATGAGGCCAGCTATGTTTTGGAAACTAAGGCCGGCTTAGTGCCGGAGGAGGGCATAAAAGCGGGAGACATTCTCGGGGGCGGTTTACACGGCAAAGAAGTTGTGGGGCACTAGCCTTTGTCTCCAGTTATCCACTCCTGCCTCGAAATCGGTGGAGTAGAATAAGTGAACTAAAAATTTTTTATAAAAAAATTAAATTCCAGATCCATGGTCAAGACAAAAAATCTTGTAAAGTCTGCAGTCCCCGCTTCGGCTGTTAAGCGAGGTGAAAAGAAGAAAGAAAACACCTTCGTAAAGGTGGTGCGCAAGCGCGACGGCACCGTCGTGCCTTTCGATATCAACAAAATCAAGAACGCTCTCTACAAGGCCATGATTCAGACCGGCGAGGGGAGCGAAGAGGAGGCGGCGGTGGTAGCCAACAAGGTTTACGCCGACCTTATTCGTATCACCAAAAAGTACAAAAACTTCATCCCCGAGGTGGAGGGTATCCAAGACACGGTTGAGGCCGAGCTTATCCTCTCCGAGTACGTCAGGACGGCCAAGGCCTACATCCTCTACCGCGAGAAGCGGGCCAAACTGCGCGAGAAGGGTTTCCATGTGCCCGCCCACGTTAAAAAGCTGGCCGCGGAGAGCAAGCGCTACTTCCGCAACCCTTTGGGCGAGTTCGTTTACTACCGCACCTACTCGCGTTGGATTGACGAGGAGGGTCGGCGGGAAACCTGGATCGAGACGGTGGACCGTTTTATGGCTTTTATGAGAGAGAATCTTGGCGGCAAGCTCAAAGAAAGCGAGTACAAAGAGCTCCGGGAAACCGTTCTCTCCCACGAGGCCATGCCCTCGATGCGGTTGCTGCAGTTTGCCGGCAGGGCCGCCCGGGCTTCGAATGTCTGCGCCTACAACTGCTCCTTTGTCGCCCCGGAGTCCTTTCAAGACCTGGCCGAGATTATGTATATCTCCATGTGCGGCACCGGCGCCGGTTGGGAGGTCTCGGCCATAAACGTGGAAAAGTTCCCGCAGATTCTGCCCCAGACCGGCGAGAAACTCGCAACTCACGTTATTCCCGACAGCAAGGAGGGCTGGGCCGACTCATTGGTGGTTGGGATGAAGGCCTGGGCGGTCGGCAAAGACATTGATTTTGATTTCTCTCTGCTTCGTCCGGCCGGGGCTAGGCTTAAGACCATGGGCGGCAAGAGCTCCGGGCCGGAGCCTCTGCGCCGGCTCCTCGCCTTTGCCCGCGAGCGGATGCTCGCCCGTCAAGGCCGGCGCCTGCGGCCCATCGACATTCACGACATCATCTGCATGATAGGGGACTGCGTGGTGGCCGGAGGGGTGCGCCGGAGCGCCATGATCTCCCTCTCCGACCTCGACGACGGCGAAATTCGGGATGCCAAGAAGGGCGCTTTTTACCTCACCGACCCGCACCGCTCCTTGGCCAACAACTCCGCCGTTTACCTGCGCAAGCCCACCAACGAGGAGTTTTTGGAGGAGTGGATGGCTCTCATCAAAAGCCGTTCGGGGGAGCGGGGAATATTTAATCGCGGCTCGCTCGCCAAGCAGCTGCCGGGGAGACGCCTCGAAGTTTTGAAGAAACACAAGGGCTACCTCGACCCTTCGGGGGAGAGTGTCATCGGCCACCTCGGCACCAATCCTTGCGGAGAGATAATTCTTCAAAGCAAGCAGTTCTGCAACCTCTCCGAGGTGGTGGCCAGGCGGGAGGACGATGAGAGGTCGCTTCTGCGCAAAGTTAGGGTTGCCACCATCCTCGGCACCTATCAATCGACCTTGACCGACTTTCCCTACCTCTCCAAGGAGTGGAAAGAGCGCTGTGAGGAGGAGCGCCTCCTCGGTGTCTCCATTACCGGCCAGTGGGACTCGCCGACAGTTCGCCGTCCCGAGGTTCTCTCCAAGCTCAAAGGAGAGGCCATCAAGGTCAATCGGGAGTACGCCAAGCGCTTTGGCGTGAGTCTCTCCACCTGCATCACCTGCGTTAAGCCCTCGGGCACTCTCTCCCAGATGGTTGACTGTTCCTCGGGCATGCACCCGCGCCACGCGCCCTACTACATCCGCCGCATTCGCATCGCCGCCACTGACGCCCTCTTTAAGATGCTCAAGGACCAGGGCGTGCCTTACTACCCGGAGACAGGGCAGACCAAGGAGAACGCCACCACCTTCGTCTTGGAGTTCCCTGTCCGCTCGCCCGACAACTCTATCTTCAAGGACGATATTACCGCCATCGAGCAGTTGGAGTACTGGAAAACGGTCAAGTTGAGCTACACCGAGCATAATCCTTCGGTGACGGTCTCGGTCGGCGACGGCGAATGGGTTGAGGTGGCCAACTGGCTTTACAAAAACTGGGATATTTTGGGGGGACTGTCTTTCCTCCCCAGAGAGAAGCACGTTTACCAGTTGGCGCCTTATGAGGACATTGATGAGAAAAAGTATCACGAGCTGGCCAGCCGGCTTAAAAATATCGACTACTCCAAAATCATTACCTACGAAAAGAGCGACGAGACCGAAGTTAAAAAAGAGCTGGCCTGCGTGGCCGGGGTGTGCGAAGTGGTTCAGTAGGGTGCAGATTCTCTCGTTTTGATTTGCGGCTTGGCGGCAAGTGTCGAGCGCTGGCGGGGGCGCGCACACGAAAACCCCCCGAATTGCTTCGGAAGGTTTTCGCGGCTGCCTACACAGAAATTGCTTTCCATGCAAGATGTACAGCCTTGCCGGTAATTCTAGACCGGTTCGGCGGTTTGTAAATGGGGTTCTTGTGGATAATTTTTTGGGCTTAAAAATTTGTCTTGAGTCAATGGTATGCTATAATAGCAGAATCCTGCGCTGGACAGTTGCCCAGCACTTTTGTGCCACTGAAGAGAGCAAAGCGACTAAAGTTTAGTTAGACACTTGAGTGGAGACATTTAGAGTCGGTGGAACAAAAGTGCTGGGAGGAAAGTCCGAACACCATCCAGCTCCACTTTTACTGAAGAACTCCGTATCAATCGTGAATCACTCCGGCCATGCGAACATTATCTCCGAGATTCAGCTTGCAGCGTTGTTTAGTGAAAGTGGGGCTGGAGAGCATGGTAGCGGGTAACGCCCGCCCGGAGCAATCCGAGAGGTGCGAACAGAAACGACCCGGTTAAGTCCGGCTGAAACGGCCCCGACGCGGAGTCGGGACTCCGACCTCAAAGGAGCGTCGGAGCTAAATCCTTACCTTGGTGCAAGGCCGTACTCTGGGGGCTGGACACTAGGTGCTTTGGTCTGGAAGACTTCCAGATTCAAGTCTCTAGTCTCCAGCTCTCCAGT
This sequence comes from Candidatus Tayloriibacteriota bacterium, assembly GCA_016181525.1. Lineage (GTDB taxonomy): Bacteria > Patescibacteriota > Minisyncoccia > Phycocordibacterales > JACOZD01 > JACOZD01. Next base: position 35,455 of record JACOZD010000002.1, read on the forward strand.
TTGTGCCGCTTGACCCTGACGGCAACGTCAGGGCTAGAGAAATAACTATCATCCCACTGAAAGGCAGTGGCGAGACAGAATTCGGCTTACAGGCGCAGGACCTGTATCAAAACACCCCGCTTAAAAAGCGGGGTGTTTTGATAGTTGCTTTAAGAAAAAGTTTGGATATAATCAGCTTATGAGCGTCAAGGGGATTTTTCAGAATCTTTTGAACTGGGAGCGGATGCTTTTTGCGGTTCCTCTGGTCGCCTTAGTCGTCGTTCCTCTTTTTTTTATCCCCGCCTCGGCCCTCGACCTTTCTTACAGCAAGTTTTTGATAATCACTTTGCTCGCTTTGGTTTTGTCCGCCCTCTCCGTTGGCCGGGCCGTTCTCCTTCGAACGGTCACCTTCTCCTCGCATCCCATCTTTCTTACCGCCGCCTTTCTTCTTATTGTGGCCGCGGTCTCGGCCTCTTTCTCTGAAAGCGTTTTTGTTTCTTTCTTTGGTTCCGGGACGGAGACGGGCACGGCGATGATGATGTTTGTGTTCTTCGCCATTTTTACTGTTATTTCTTTGGCACCGTTTCAAAGGTCAGCCTTGCTTGCGTCTCTCTCCATCTTTGCTCTGGTTTTTGCTGTCATTGTTCTTTTCGTCATTCTTAAGTTTGTTTTCGGTCCGGATTTTTTATCCCTCGGGCTTTTTCGAGGAGTTTTTAGCAACCCTTTAGGAACTTGGTTCGACTTTGGCATTCTCTCGGGAGCCGCGGCCCTTCTTTCGCTGGTTTCTCTCGAACTGGGGAGATTTTCTCGAAAGGTCAAGGTTCTCCTTCATCTGCTTTTGCTTCTCTCCCTCCTCTCACTTGTTCTGGTTGATTTTTCGGTTTTTTTGAGGCCGGGAGGTAAATTAGCAATCTCGGAGCTGTGGCTGGCCTTAGCTCTTTTTGCCTTGATAGTCGGCCTTTACCGTTTTTGGTCCAGCCGGGGGGCCATGGTTAAAACCGGCATTCCATACCGTCTTCTCCTGGTTTTTGTCTTCTCCGCCATTTTGGTTTTCACGGGTCAGAGGGTGACGGGCGGGATTATGAAGGCCAGAGGCTACATTCAGCCAGTCGAGGTTAGGCCGTCCCTAACCTCTACCTTCCGGGTCGGGAAGGGGATACTGCGCCAGGATCCCCTGCTCGGGTCCGGCCCCAACACCTTTGTCTCGGCTTGGGGGAAGTGGAAGCCGGCCGCTGTCAACGAGACTATCTTTTGGGGGGTTGATTTCCGCCAGGGTAGAGGTTTTGTTCTGACCTCGGCTATGTCCATGGGTTTCTCCGGTTTGGTCGCCTGGCTTCTTCTGGCTGCCGCTTACCTCTACGCCGGCTGGACGATTCTGCGTCGTCCTTTACCTCAAGAGTTTCTGCAGTTCGCCTCCGTTTCGACTTTCCTCCTATCTTTGTTTTTCTGGCTCTTTGCCATTCTCTATGTTCCATCTCTTTCCATCATCGCCCTAGCGGTGATTTTTTCCGGTTTCTTTTTCTCCACCTTGGTTTCCGGAGAGAGAGGCGATGTCAGGGAAATGAAGTTGGCTCTGGCCTCTCCGGCCGCGGCCGGCCTGGCCGCCGGTAAGGTCCTCCTCCTTCTGGCCGCCTTCATCGGAGCTTACTTCGGAGTGGCCCGGATGGCCGCCGAGGCCAGCTTTGCCAAGGCCGGAGCGGCTCTCTCGAACGTCGATCAAGCTCTGAAACACCTCCGGAGGGCGGCGGCATTTTCCGGCTCCGATCGTTACTTCCGTTCCTTGGCCGATGTATATCTCGCCAAGGCCGGCATTTTTTATTCCCAAAATCGCGATAAGCTCGGTCAACCGGAGGTCGAGCGAAATCTGGTCGCGCTTTTCGAAAACGCCATCGCCGCCGCTAGGAGGTCAGTCTCCGCCAATCCGGCCAATTACGAAAACTATCTGGCTTTAGGCAGGGTTTACGAGCTTTTGGTGCCTTACGGCATCGCCGGCGCTGACCGGGAGGCCCTTGCCAATTATCGGCGCGCCGAAAATCTCGCGCCCCGCAATCCGGGTGTGTATTTGGCGGCCGGACGATTCTTGGCCGCCACCGGCAACGGCCGGAGCGCCAAAGAGCAGGTGGAGAAGTCACTTAAGGAGAAAAGTAACTTTACCGAGGCGGTATTCCTGCTCTCGCAGATCGAGGTCACGGAGGGCAATGCTAAGAAGGCCATCGCCGCCGCCGAAAAAGCGGCTGACTTTTCGCCCCTGAACCCAGTTGTCCACTTCCAGCTCGGCTTTCTTAAGTATTCCGGCAGAGACCTCAAAGGCGCTGCCGAGTCGCTGGAGCGGGCGGTGGCTCTCAATCAATCTTACTCCAACGCCCGTTATTATCTGGGGTTGAGCTACGACCGCCTGGGGAGGAGAAAAGAGGCCTTAGAGCAGTTTAAACGGATAGCCGAGCTCAATCGAGACAGCGCCGAGGTCAAGCAGATTATCGATAATCTCGAAGAGGGACGGGGCGCTCTCTCCGGTCTCTCCGGTGTGGTCGAAGCGGATAAAAGACTTGAGCCCCCTTTCAGGGAGTAAATGGTCCAGAAAATATTCGAGTTACTTAGCAGAGAGGTCAAGGGCCTGCACGAGACCGCTTATCTCATCGGCCTCTTTACCATTCTCTCCCAGCTTCTCGGTCTTATTCGAGACCGGCTCCTGGCCCACCTTTTCGGGGCGGGGCAGACCCTCGACATTTACTACGCCTCTTTTCGGGTCCCGGACCTGGTCTTCGCCTCGGTGGCCTCACTGGTTTCCTTCTCGGTCCTCATTCCCTTTTTGGTCGAGCGGCTTACGCGCGACCGCGACCGCGGCGCCGGCTTTATTGACTCGGTTTTTTCTTTCTTCTTCTTTCTCATCATCGCCGTCTGCGCCGCCCTTTACCTCTTGGCTCCTCAAATTTTGCCCTGGCTCATGCCCGGCTTCGCCGCTTCAGACCGGCTCTCGGAGTTGATTCTCCTTACAAGGATTCTCCTCCTCTCGCCCATTCTTCTTGGTTTCTCAAATTTCCTGGCGAGCATTATCCAGGCTCATCGGCGTTTTATGACTTACGCTCTCTCACCCATTTTCTACAACACTGGCATCATCGCGGGAATTATCATTCTTTATCCCGCCCTCGGGGTGGTTGGGCTGGCTTGGGGAGTGGTGGCCGGCGCCTTGCTCCATCTCTTGATTCAGGTTCCGCCAGCCGTAAAAACCGGTTTTTTCCCGCGTTTGCGTCTGGATGTGGCCTGGAGCGACATCAAGAACGTTGTTTTTCTCTCCGTCTCGAGAACCTTCGCCCTCTCCGTCGGCCAGCTTTCGCAGTTTGTGCTCATCGCCTTCGCCTCGCTCATGGCCGCCGGCTCCATTGCCGTCTTTAACTTCTCCTGGAACATTCAGTCGGTGCCTTTGGGCATCATCGGTGTCAGCTACTCGGTGGCCCTCTTTCCCACCCTCTCGCGCCTGATTTCCGCCAATGACCGGAGGAAGTTCTTGGAGAAGATGGTGGTGACTGCCCGGCACATTGTTTTTTGGTCAGTGCCGGCTCTGGTTCTTTTTATTGTTCTGCGGGCCCAGATTGTCAGGACTGTTCTCGGCACGGGCCAGTTTGACTGGCAGGCCACTCGTCTCACCGCCGCCGCTTTGGCCATCTTCGCCGTCTCCCTCCTGGCCCAGAATCTCGTTCTTCTCTTTATCCGGGCCTTTTACGCCGCCGGCGATACCCGCGTGCCGGTGACGGTCAACACCTTCTCGGCCGCCGGCACAATCGCTATGGCCTTTCTTTTTTTAAAACTCTGGAATGGTTACCCGCTCTTTGGTTACTTTATAGAGACCTTGTTTAAGGTCGAGAGTCTCTCTGGCACCAAGGTTCTGGCTCTGGTCTTGGCGGCGAGCGTCGGGGCGGTTTTGAATGCGGTTGCGCTATGGTTCATTTTCGGCAGGCGTTTCAAGGGTTTTAGTCAGCCGGTCCTGGCTACCTTTTATCACTCATTTTCCGCTTCGGTCATCATGGGGGCCATCGTCCATGGCGGGCTCAATATTTTTGACGAAGTTTTCAATCTAAACACCCTGCCGGGGATTTTCTTCCAGGGGTTCTCGGCCGGGCTTTTTGGTCTGGCAGCCGGCGTGATTGTCCTCTTGGCCATGGGCAACCTCGAGATTCAGGAAGTTTTTGCCGCCTTCCGCCGCAAGTTCTGGCGCGTTCAGGCCATTACCCCGGAGCAGGAGACTCTTTAGTTTTTGTATTCCGGTTTTTTTGATATATTGTTGTCCTTTGATGAATGATACTCAAAAGATAAGAAATTTCTGCATTATCGCCCACATCGACCACGGCAAATCAACCTTGGCCGACCGGATGCTCGAACTCACGGGCACGGTGGAGAAGCGTAAGATGCGCGAGCAGGTTTTGGACTCCATGGAGCTGGAGCGGGAGCGGGGCATTACCATCAAGATGCAGCCTGTCAGGATGAAGTGGGGAGATTATATCCTCAACCTGATTGATACGCCTGGACACATAGATTTCGCCTATGAAGTTTCGAGAGCTCTCAGGGCCGTGGAAGGGGCAGTGCTCCTTGTGGATGCCACTCAAGGCGTCCAAGCCCAAACCTTATCGACCCTTGAGGCGGCTAAGGAAGCAGGGCTTGTTATCATTCCGGCGGTCAACAAAATTGACTCGCCTCTGGCCAAAGTCGGCGAGGTCAAGGGGGAGGTCGCCGCCCTGCTTTCGTGCCGAGAAGACGAGATTCTCGAATGCTCCGGCAGAACCGGGCAAGGTGTCAGAGAAATTCTGGATGAAGTGGTGAAGCGCGTGCCGCCGCCTCGGGCCGAGACGAGCGGAGCGTTCAGAGCGCTCGTCTTCGACTTCAGCTACTCCGAGCATCGCGGGGTGATTGTTTATGTGCGGGTCACCGACGGCGAGGTAGGCCGTCAGGACGAGCTCCTCTTCCTGGCCGCCGGCCGCTCCTTTAAGCCGGCGGATATCGGGATTTTTACTCCCGAAGAGAGAACGGCGGAGAGTTTGGGCGCGGGCGAGATCGGGTTTCTCGTAACCGGCATCAAGGAGCCGGCTGTCGCCTCCGTGGGCGAGACGGTGGTTTTGAAGCGCAGGCCTCTGCCGGCTCTCCCGGGCTACCGGGAGCCGGAGCCCCTGGTCTGGGCCTCCGTTTATCCAGAGGACCAGAGTGAACTCAACCTTCTTCGTCAGTCGCTCCTTGAGTTGCGTCTCTCCGACTCCTCGTTCACTTTTGAGGAGGAGTCTCTGGGTATTTTGGGGAGAGGTTTTCGGTTGGGTTTTCTCGGCATGCTCCATTTGGAGATTGTGACCGAGCGCCTCCACCGGGAGTTTTCTTTGAAGCTCGTCGTTACCACTCCCTCCATAAGTTACGAGGTGTTCGGCCGCCGGGGCGAGAGGCGGATGGTTTATTCTCCGGCCCTTTTCCCTGATTATAGCGAGATTGAGAAGGTTCGCGAGCCCTGGGTTCGGGTCACGGTCATCGCCATCCCGGAGCACCTCGGTCCCGTTCTCCGGCTTCTCCGTGACCATGAGGCCGCGGTGGGCGAGACCGAGACCTTGAGAGACCGCACCAAGATAGAGGCCGAGATGCCCCTTAGAGAACTGATGAGAGGTTTCTTCGACCGACTGAAGAGCGCGACCGAGGGCTACGGCTCGATGACCTACCGGCTTATCGGGATGAGACCGGCGGAGGTGGTCAAGCTCGAGCTTCTTGCGGCCGGGGAGGCGGTGCCGGCCTTGAGCCGGGTGGTCTCGCGGCGGAGAGTGGAGGAGGAGGCCAAAAGAGCGGTGGAGAAACTCTACTCCATTTTGCCGCGTCAGCAGTTTAGAACCAAAATCCAGGCCAGGGCTTTGGGGAGAATCATCTCTTCCCGGACCCTAAGCGCCCTGCGCAAGGACGTCACTGGCTACCTTTATGGCGGCGACGTCACCAGAAAAAAGAAATTGCTGGAGAAGCAGAAAAAAGGCAAAAAAAAGCTTTTGGAGAGAGGCAGTGTTCACATTCCCGGGGACGCCTTTATCGAGATGATGAAAGAGTTCTAGATGAAAAAAGCGGGGGCGGAGAAGAGAATCATGCTCAAGATGACGAGCGCTCCGACCACAATCCAGAAAATAGCCACTTTCTTTTTATGCTCTCGGTTGAAAAGCATGTTGTTTGCTATATACTAAATCTCCGATGAGAGAATTTCAAGCCGCGCCGCTCGGCCGAGCCAGAGCCCGGCACTATCTCTACTCTTGGCCTGTTTTCATCCTGCTCCTGGCCGCTTTGGCCCTCTCGGCCAAAGCGGCCTTAAGGGCGGCCGCGGGCCTCAAGGAGAGTGAAGAAACCAAACGCCTTTCGGCCGAGAAGTTCTCCGCTCTCGAGGTCAGGCAAAAGGCGCTGGCGGCGGCCATCGAACACTTGAGAACGAAGGAGGGCGAGGAAGATGAAATCAGGAGAAAGTTCCGCGTCCGCCGGCCGGAGGAGGGGCTTATCATCCTCATCGAGGACGAAGAGCCGCAGTCCATCCGTCCCCGGCGCAGGGGTTTTTGGCGCCGCCTGACGGAATTTTTCAGCCGGGATTAAACATGGAGCGGGATTGGTTTAGTGGCAGAACATGTGCTTCCCAAGCATAGGGCGCGAGTTCGATTCTCGCATCCCGCACCGATAGCTGATATAATACTTCTACATTACTATCACAAGTATCGTTAAGTATCGTTATGAAAAAAGTTGAGATTTACACCACCCCGACCTGCGTGTACTGCAAAGCCGCCAAAGAATTTTTCAAGGAGCACAACATTACCTACGCCGAACACGATGTGGCCGCTGATTTTGAGAGGCGCTCGGAGATGTTCGAGCGGAGCGGCCAGATGGGCGTGCCGGTCATCTCTATTGATGGTCAAATTCTCATTGGCTACGACAAAAACGCTCTAGCCAAGGCCTTCGGGGTGTATAAATGAAGGGCGCCGCCGTAGTTCAACGGACAGAACAAGGGACTCCTAAGCCCTAGATACAGGTTCAATTCCTGTCGGCGGCAGATTTCTGATAAAATAAGCTCTTAAATCTTAACGGGATGGACGACGAGGAGAAAAAACTTTTGTATCGGGCGGTAAAACTCTCGGAGGATAACCACCACATGCTCCGCGAGATGCTCCGCTGGGCCAGGATTCGGCGCTATCTCACTCTTTCTTACTGGTTGATTATCATTGTTCTCACCGTCGCCGCCTACTATCTGGTCGAGCCCTACATCAAAGAGCTTTACGGCGGTCTCGCCGGCGTCATTGAACTGGTCCAGAAACTCAAACCCGGGGATTGAAGAGCGTTGAGTGGAAGGCAAGAAAATGATAAAGTGTCGGCGCGCTTTGTAAGCCGAGGTAGCTCAGTCGGTAGAGCGTCCGCCTGAAGAGCGGTAGGTCGCCGGTTCGATTCCGGCCCTCGGCATCACGGAGAATGGGGTCAGCCACCTTTTCTCGGCCTTATCGGAAAATGGAAAATGGGAAAATGGGGTCAGCCACCTTTTCTTGGCCTTCCCGCAGAACGGAGTGTCTGTTCAAGTCCATATTTTTTAATCATAGCACGCTGCCATGTATCGACACCAA
>JACOZD010000003.1 GCA_016181525.1 Candidatus Tayloriibacteriota bacterium
TTGCCCTTGCTCAAAATCTGAAACAAGAGATTGAGGATTTAGACGAGCGATTGGATAAACTCCTTGATACGCATTTGGACGGACTTATTCCAAAAGTGGAGTATGCCGAGAAAAAGCAAAAAATCCTCAATCGCAAAATTGATGTTTCAGAAAAATTGAAGGATTTTGAGCAAAATGGCGATCATCGGCTCGAACCGGTGCGACTTTTCATTTTAGACAGCAAACAAGCCGGAATTATCGCTTCCGGAGAAAATTTTGAGGACAAGAAAAATTTTCTCACAAAGATTGGCTCGAACCCCCGCCTCGCGCAAAGGGCTCTGCATTTCTCTCCGAAAAAATCGTGGGAAATCCTTTTGAATTCTTGGGATTCCGCCACTCCCGCAACACTCACTCGCGCTTCGCGCGAGCCGAATTTTGGGCTTCATACTAACTGGCTCCGGAGGCTGGATTCGAACCAGCGACCAATCGCTTAACAGGCGATTGCTCTACCGCTGAGCTACTCCGGAATATATTCTTATTCCTCTACCGCTGAGCTACTCCGGAATATATTCTTATTCCAAAGTAGCGTCAAAAAGGTGCAGTCGCCTGAACAGGCCATGTCATGCATATTTTCCTGCTGAAAAATTGCGCGGCCCCTCCTCGCGCCGGCGCGCTGCGGCCTTGCGGCTCGGGTCCCTACCCAAGTCTCACTCCACCACTCGCTACTCCGGAATATATCTCATCCCTGAAGGCTCAACGGCAAATGCCGCGAAGCTTCCGGGATGCATAAATTTTTTAAAGAACGATGTTATTTTAGCAGTTTTTTGAGGAATTTGGAATCTATGCATTACGCCTAAATATCGAGTTATAATGTAATAAGAAATAAGTTATGAACCTCCGCTTTCTTACTTTTTTCATTATAATAGTCATATTGCCGGCGACTGGTTATTATTTGTTTTTCCAAAGGTCGAACGAGAATGTTATCTTAGACCAGAAATCGAGCGGTAATATGACTATTGAGAGCTCCGCCTTTCGGAATAACGAACTTATTCCTTCAAAGTACACTTGCGACGGAGATAATATAAATCCGCCTCTGGACATTAAGGGCGCGCCTAAAGGGACGAAAAGTTTGGTCTTTATCGTTGATGACCCGGACGCGCCGGGCGGCACCTGGGTTCACTGGACAGTTTGGAATATTTCTCCGGATACTGCAGAAATAGCCGAGGGAAGTTCCCCGGTCGAAGGAGTGGAGGGCGAGACAGATTTCGGGAGGCCGGGTTATGGCGGCCCCTGTCCGCCCTCTGGCGCTCATCGATACTTTTTCAAGGTATACGCTCTGGACGGCTCTCTCAATCTCTCTCCTCAAGCTCGAAAACCGGCGCTCGAGAGGGCCATGGCGGGGCATATTTTGGATAAGGCGGAACTGATTGGTCTCTACCGGCGAAACTAAAATAAATTTTCTTATGTCCGGTTTCTATAACAGTTCGTAGAGGGTTTTGAAGATCCTTCGCTGAAAGTCGGCAATAGTTTTGTTCTGAATTAGCACTACTGACTCGCTATCAAAATCAACGATGGCCGTCTTGTCGTTGTAGATGAGCTCGGCGATGTTCTCCTTGAAGAGGCCGGCACCCGAGGGAAGTAATTTGTGGGCCCGATTGAGTTTCGGTGTTTCCTGCCACTCCGTCAGTTTGTCGGTAACCATGTAGCGCTGGAGATTCTTGGTCTCTCTCCTTTGACGGAAATCTTTGGGGAGGTATTTTTCCAGAGCCAGGGCGGATTTGTGTGAGCTGAATCGGTAGTATACGCCCTCGCGGTCGAGGGTGGAAACCAAATCCTCCAGCACCATTTGGATGCCTTTCTTGCCCTCGAAAAATTTTACAGTCGGTCGAGTTTTTCGTCTTTCATAAGCGGAGGTCAGGTCTGCAAGGGCTGATTCGAGGAGATTTTTGTTTTGTTCAAATGTCTCCTTAAGCCGCGCAGGTGACTCTGCCACGTAGTAATTTCTTTTACTGCGCTGGACACTTGAGACCAAGTTTTTGGCTTGGAGAGAAGTAAGCGCTCTGTAAACCGCCGGTCTGTGGATTTGAGCTGATTTTGCAATATTGGAGATCAAACTTGGCCCTTGGTTTACAAGGCAAACGTAGATTTTACCTTCTAAATCCGTGAGTCCGAAGCGTTTTAGAAAGTGATAATTATCCATAAAGTGTACTGGAATAGTACACTTTTAATTTAGCATTATACCTAGATTTAAAGCAAGCTCTTTGTTTCTTTACAGAAAGTCATTCAGAAAATGCTTTTTTAACCACAGTTCCCCGATTAGGTATGTTAAGCTCAGATTAGACAGGACCTTTACAAAAAACGGTTGTAGGGGTTCAGGTAAGAAAAAATTGACAAGTTGCGAACCAAGAAGAAAGATACTGCATATGAGAGACGAAGATGTTGTGAAAGATAAAGATATGTGGATGAACCGTGCGGCTGACGGGACCATCCTGTTTGGAGTACGAGGAGCCGACAGCCACATTCACGAGACTGGGTTCGGAACCGGCGAAATTAAGGTTCAAAGCACAGGTGAGCATATTCCTTTCAATAATTTCGTACGGGAAGTAGACGAATTGTTGCCGCCCGAGTGGCGCCTGAAGTAGCTGGTTTTGAGAAAATTTTTGAGAAAATCAAGAAAGGTTAATGAAAATTATGGACTGGGAAACGAAAGGAAAGTCATGCTCGACAATCAACATTCAAATCCACTAAGGAACAACCTGCCTACTCTCCGAGATATCGAAAGGGATAGGCGTAGAATCAGCGATCTGAGACTAACCGCTGGGTTGACTGGTGATGTTTCGTGCCTTCTAAAGGCACAGAGATTGGAGATGAAAATGAGATATCCATTTCTAGCGAAACCAGAATCTCCTTTCAGATCATAGAAAGTAAAGCTATGGACATTGAGACTCAAGTAATGTTTCAACAAGCAGCCGGCGGCACTCCGCTCCGCATGCAGTTTCAGAGGCCTGTGATGTTTCAGAGGCCTGTGATCGAGCGCCGGGAGTTCCCGAAAAACACCCACTATCTTTCTTTGAGAAGATGGATAGACGAGAAGGAAGAGAAATCAGGAAAGTAATTGCCCAGACCGGAGGAAACTCCGGTCTTTTTTATTTTTTATGGAGTCGTCAAAGACTGAACCGTGCTTGTTGCCGAATTGCCGGCAGCATCTTTAGAATTAGCGAGAAACTGGTAAGTGGTACTTGCTGTAAGACCGGTCAGTGACACACTATGACTCAAAACCAACCCATCGGCCGATGCATGGGCAGTACCGACGGTGACTTGGAAGGGCGTGGTTGTTCCATACCAAACATCGCTGGTCGCCGGTTCATCTGTGGCCCAGGTGATAGTGGCTCCTGTTGACCCTGTAGAGCTGGCGGTCAGATTTGAGATTGTCGGGGCAGTAACGTCACCGGCCGGCGGGGTGGTGGTAGCGGCGCCGCCGCAGCCGCCGACGGTATCGCCATGCCTAAGATGCGCTCTGACGGCCGGCAGACCGATAACGACAGTGTGCTTAGCGGCAGGATTGCCGGGCGGGATGTGACAAATCTCCACTTTGGTCTCACCCCTGCCTCCGCCTGGAGTAGTGGTGCCGGTAATTGGAGGAGTAGTGGTGCCGTTTGGAGGAGTAGTGGTGCCGGAGACGAGCAAGTTAATCCTTCTGATTATATCTGCCGGCAGAGGAGCATCATCATTAGTCAGAAAAATGACGACAAGCCGGGCTCGAGTGGCCGGCCCGACGATGCCGATAGTATCAATGCCATGCTTCTTTTGGAATTTCTTGACCGCTTTCTCGGTTAGAGGGCCGAACCGGCCGGTAATGATGGCCTCCGGATAGACCTCTGGGTCTCTAGCCAGAAGCTCCTGCAGAAGTCTTACGTCCTCGCCCGACATACCGAAGCGAAGCGTCCTCTCGAGCTTTTTATCAGTTACGTTCACTATCTGTCTTGGCTTCTGCTCTTCGATTGGCGGTTTCTTCCTCCGATGAAAGAAGGCCTCGGCCTGATACGCGCCGAGGAACATCGAGGTGGCTAGAAGCGTCAAAAATAATGTTTTTTTATTCATAAGATAGCGGTTTATCTTGTAAATCAGACCGTAAATAAAGTCCTTCGACCTTTATATATTACCAGACGGGGCGATGCGGTTAATTCTTACGAAGTGGATAACTTGATGTTGACTTAGAGGCGAAGACGGCTATCATTCTCCCGAGCGCTGTTTGCATGGGTGGGAGACTGTGAAGTTGTGCCTTGGGGCGGCAATGGAGTCGGAAAAACGTTTCCTCTCCTTTCTCGCAACAATAACGTTGAGACAGGCTAAGAAGGAGTGGTTAAGACCACCATTATCGTCAAGTCAGCGAAAGAAGTGCCCCGGCCGGTTTCTGTTCTGTTTTGGCGGCCGGGGTTTTTTAATTGGTCTTTACAAATACTCCACCCGATGCTCCTTTTAGGTTTTGAAGTGTTTCGTTTTCATCGGTTGTTATAAAATATGGGCGCGAGGTATGCGAGTAAACACACCCAAAGCCACCAATATCACCTTAACCGACGATATTCTCCGTTATCTCGGCAAGAAACTGGAGGGGTTTCGGCGTTTGGTGCCTTCTCAAGACGAGAGCGTTCTTCTCGATGTGGAGCTCGCTAGGACCACTCTCCATCACCGAGCCGGCGAGATTTACCGGGCTGAGCTGACCTTGACCATGAGCGGCAGGCAACTCCGGAGCGAGGCCGAGCGGGCGGACATCTACAGCGCCATTGACGCGGCCAAGGATGAACTGGCCGAGAATCTTAGTTCCAGCAAAGATAAAAAAATGAGTCTCCTGCGCCGGAGCGGGGTGCAGATTAAAAACTTTCTTAAGGGTATTTACGAGCTCCGGCCGCGGCGGTGGCTCCGGATGCCGCGTTTTCCTCGCCGCTCTAGCCGCAAGTAGGGTGAAAGACAGAGGAAACTAAGAACCTGCGTTTTTTCAGCTGCAGCATGTTTGCCTGCTGGCAAGTTGCCCTGCTCGCGCCGTCGCGCCGCGCAAGGCCTCAAAACGCGGGTTCTTAGTTTTTGAAACCCCTTAAGAATTCGTCATAACTCATCTCTTTTCGCCCCTCGGGGACGACTTTCTTGATTATTAATTTCTCGTTTTCAAATGAGGCGTCGGTTATTTTGACTCTGATTTTCTCCTCGCCCTTTTCAGCAAAAAAGTGGGCGCCCGGCCACTCGGCCATGGCCTGAATTCTCAAGAAGTTTTGATATGGGTCGGCTGATGAATCTATTTCGCCGTCTTTTTTGCTCAATTTTTTGGTGTAAGTCGCTTTATCATGGTCCTGCGGAGCAGATTTAATTTTTCCGGAGATCCATTTTGGGATGGTTTCGGCCAAGAGTCTGCCTCCAACTCTGGCCAATTCTCTCTCAAGTTCCTGCGATTTTGTCGGCCAAAGCTTAAAGCTTGAAGCTTGGAGCTTGCAGCTCGAAACTATTGGACCGTGGTCCGTCTTTTCGTCCGCGAGCATGATGGTTACCCCGACCTCTTTTTCGTCGCGCAAAATCTGGGTTTGAATCGGGGACGGTCCGCGGTACTTAGGGAGAAGGGAAGGATGGAGATTTAGAGTGCCGTGTTCCGGGATATCCAGAATATTTTTAGGAATAATTTTGCCGTAGGAGGCGACGAGAAATAAGGTGCAGGATTTGGCGGACAGGGTAGAGAGAAAAGCCGAGTCTAATTTTTGAGGTTCGAGGCAGGGGAGATGGTGGGCTTTTGCCCAGTTTGTGACGATATTCGAAGAAACTTTAAGGCCGCGGCCTTTGGGAGACGGCGGCAGAGAGACAATAAGGAATGGAGTCAAACCGGCTTTGGCCAGCTCTTCCAAAACGTAAACAGAGAATCGGGAACTGCCGAAGAAAACGAATTTCATATTTTTGCCGCCGGCCCTTTTTCGGCCGGAGGCATGTCAATAATATCCTTGGCCTTGTCGGTAAAGATGATGCCGTCGAGATGGTCAATCTCGTGCTGAAATATCTGGGCCAGCAGGCCGGAAGCGCCGCGTCTTAAGAGCCGGCCGTTCTCGCCGAAGGCCCTGACGCTGACCTTATCCGCTCGCCTGACCCTGCCGTAAAGGAAGCGCATGGACAAACAGCCCTCCTCCACCCACTTTTTTTTCTTAGAGGATTTGGTGATGACCGGATTGATGAGCACGATGTCTTTGCCGTCCGGAGATGTTTCTCCTTCTCCATTCTCGTCTCTGGACACCCTTTTGGAGACGATGATAATTCTCCAGGGTTCGCCGACCTGCGGGGCGGCGATAGCCACCCCATCCTCCTCCGCCATCAAGGCCTCTTTCATTTTCCTCACTATTTCTCTGAACTTAGGCGAAGTAACCTCGCTTATCGGCACCTCTTTTGCCGGGGACCTTAGAATATTCTCGCCTTTTCCGTCATACTGAATAATTTGTGTCATGTCAATAGTCTAGGGCAAACCTTCTCTTAAGTCAAAAAATTAAAGGAGGCTCTCGGGGTTGACGTTGACGGTGAAGGATAGAGGGAGAGAGGCGAGTTTCCCGAAAAGTTTTTCGTCAATCCACCGGCCTTCTCGGAGTTTGAGAAGACAGTGCATGACGTACTTGCCTTTGACGGTGTGAATGAAGGCCGGAAAGATAACGAAATCCTCGCCGGCCAGAGCGGCTGACAGCTTCCCCATCTCCTCTTTGACCCTCTCCCTTTTGCCGCTCCGAGTCACTTTGATTAGGGTGGAGAAGGGCGGGTATTCGAAGGTTTTGCGCTCGGCCAGTTCTTGTCTGTAAAAATCGGTCAAGTTGCCCTTGAGGGCGTAGTCGAAAACTTTTTGCTCCGGCTGGCGGGTCTGGATGAGAAAGTTTTTTTGGGCCATTTGCTTGAGGCGGAAGAGAATGTTTAAGATTTTTTCGTTCGTCCTGAAATCCGGCAAGGCGAAAAGCGAATCGAGGGAGACCGCCGCCGCACTCCCGACCGGAGAGAGATAAGAAAGAGTCATCTCGGTGCCGAGGAGAACACCGCCGGGGGAGTCTTGCCAGGCGGCGGCGGTCTCGGCGGCTTCGGCGGAGCCCGTTCGGTCTTTATTGATGACGAAAAGCTTTATATTTTTGAAGTTCTGGCGAATTTCGGCCTCCACCCGCTCGATGCCGACGCCGTAGGCCTTGAGATTCCAGCTGCCGCACCGAGCGCAACGGGCTTCGGCTGGCCTGGTTTCAGCGCATTTATGGCAGAGAAATCGCCTGGGCGAATCGTGGAGAATCATGGGAGCGGAGCATCGCGGGCAGGCGATGAACGAGCCGCAGTCGAGGCAGATGGTTTCCGGCGCCAGTCCCCGTCTGGCGGCGAGGATAAAGAGATGGTCGTTGCTTTCTTTGGTCTCGACGATGAGTCTTTTGAGTTCTTCGGAGAGAGTGGCGAAGGAGCCATCGGCGGCGGCCTTGGAGCGCATGTCCACCACTTCTTCACGGGCCACTCGGCTGGCCCGCAGTTTGAGAGGACTAAATTCCAGGAGCTCTCCTTGTTTCAGCCGATGGATGAGCTCTGTTCTAAGGAGAACGTCGCCGAAAATCAGTCTGGCGCCGCTCCGCTCGCAGAGAAACTCGGCGAAGGTGCGCAGGTCAACAAAAGGCCGGCGGGGAATCTTCCAGGCCGAGGTGCTCTCCCGCTCAATGACAATGGTCTCGAGGTCGGAGCGCGGCAGAGCGAGAAAGGCGCCGGTCCCGAGAACCAGAACGGGGTGTTTCTCTCGAGCCGCCGCCTGCCAGCGCTCGAGAAGAGTTTTTTTTGAGAGTCGGCTGTGGAGGATGAAGGTGAACTTCTCGATGCCTTTAGGCAGTTCTCTGGCGGCTCGAACGATGTCCTCAATGGTCGGCAGACATAGATAAACGGAGCGGCCGCGGGCGAATTCTTCTCTGATAAGACTGCGGTAGATGTTAAAACGCTCTTCTTCGCCCGCTTGGAGGGCAAGCTTCTCCGGAGAAACTTTTTTCTCTTTTTGGACGCCGGCCGGAGCGCGGAGTTCGCCGGCGCTTTCTCTCACGGCCTCGGAGGTAACACACTCAAGGACGGCGCCGGTGGTGGACACAAAATATCTGGCCGTCTCTCTGGCGGCGGAGATGAAGCTTTGAGAAAGAAAGCTTTCCCCCACAGTCTTCCCAATTTTTTTTAGGGCGTAGGGCATAGCTTTGAGCTCGCTCTTGACCGCCGGCAAATCCTCGGTCGAGATTACCATGGCTAGCCGGTTCTTGCCCCGCAAGGGGGCCTCGACCAGCGAACCCTCTTTCAGATTATTCATGCTCCAGTAGGTGAGAGTCTCTTTGGCCGCAGCTCTCATGAGCGGGATGACTTTGACAATCTTCATAATGTTACAATACTGTCAGAAAGCCGGCTAAACTCAAAACTTTTCATTTCAGCCGACTCCGCTTAGAATTGGCGCATGGACGATTATTTTGAGATTGAAGGTTTGGCGGGGAAGAAGCTTCTCTCCGGCGAGGTGGAGATTTCCGGGGCCAAGAACGCCGTTCTGCCCTTGCTTGCGGCCGGGGTGCTTTTTGACGGCAAAGTTTCGCTCGAAAACGCGCCGATTATCAACGACACTCGGCGGATGCTCGAGTTGCTCTCGGCTCTGGGCGCCAAGACTGAATTTGACGAGTTCGCCGGAGTGGCTTCGGTAAACTGCGCCTCGCTTGATTCTCATTCTCTGGACGTCGAAATCTCTAAACGTTTGCGGGCTTCCATCATTCTCTCCGGTCCCATTCTGGGGAGATACGGAGAGGTGGAGTTTCCTCACCCCGGCGGATGCGTCATCGGCGAACGGCCGATTGACATCTTTGTGGAGTGTTTCTCCAAGATGGGCGCTCGGGCAGAAGAGCGAGACGGGATCTACCGCCTGGAGTGTTCGGAAGGGCTTAAGGGGACAGAGGTATTCATGAGGATTCAGAGTGTTACGGCCACTGAAACTCTGATGATGGCCGCCGCTCTGGCCAAGGGGGAGACCAATCTCAAAAACTGCGCCATGGAACCGGAGGTGGCGGCGCTGGCCGGCTTCTTGCGGCAGTCGGGAGTGGAGATTGAAGGGGCGGGTACTCCAACGATTAAAGTCAAAGGGCGCGCCGGCCGCTTGCTTTCGCCGCGTGGCAGAGCCAAAATTATACCTGACCGAATCGAGGCGGGTAGTTTTATCATCCTGGGAGCTCTTTGCGCGGATGAGCTTGTCGTTAAAAACTGCGTCCCCGCCCACCTTGAGGCCGTAACCTCGCTCCTCGCCGCCGCCGGCGTGCCTCTGGATATCGGCCAGGATTTCATCCGGCTCTCCGGCAATGGCCGCACTGCCAACTCGGTTTTCAAAAACTTTAATGTTCGGACGCATGAATATCCCGGTTTCCCCACTGATTTGCAGGCCCCGATGGCGGTCTTTCTCACTCAAGCTTCCGGCGAAGGGCTGATTTTTGAGACAATTTTTGAAGGGCGGCTTGGCTATACCGAGGACCTGATTAAGATGGGAGCCGGCATCAAGATTTGGGATGCTCACCGCGCCTCCGTCAAAGGCCCCACTCCGCTTAATGGGAGATTGTTGGAAGGCCCGGACATCCGGGCCGGTTTGGCCTTAGTCATCGCCGCCTTGGCGGCGGAAGGCCGCTCTCAAATTACCAATGTCCGTTATCTTGACCGCGGCTACGAGCGGATAGACGAGAAATTGCGCTCCCTCGGCGCCCTCATTGAGCGCAAAACTTTGACCCGTTCGAAAGACTCTGCTCTTATTTTTTGATAGACTGGTTGATAATGGGATTTTTTATCAGAAAACTCGGAGTGGACCTGGGCACGACTAACACCCTCGTCTTCGTGCCCGGCAAAGGGGTGGTCTTGAACGAGCCGTCGGTGGTGGCGGTGTCCGAGGCGGATAAACGCATTCTGGCCGTGGGGGCCGAGGCCAGGCAGATGCTCGGTAAGACGCCCGAAAGCATTGTGGCCTACCGGCCCATGCGAGACGGTGTCATCGCCGACTACAAGGTGACGGAGATAATGCTGCGCTACTATATACGCAAGGCCTTGGGGCCTTGGAACATCTGGCGGCCGGACGTTATGGTCTCGGTGCCGGCGGGCGTAACCTCAACTGAACGAAGGGCGGTTATTGAGGCGGCCGTCAAGGCCGGCGCCCGCAACGCCTACGTCGTCAAAGAGCCGATTTTAGCGGCCATCGGGGCGGGCATTCCCATCCAGGAGCCGGTCGGGCATATGGTGGTGGACATCGGCGGCGGGACGAGCGACGCGGCGGTAATCTCTCTCGGCGGCATCGTGGCCTCGACCTCGGTTAAGTGCGCCGGCAACAGACTGGACGCCGCCATCGCCGATTACATCAAAAAAACTTTTAATCTGGGCATCGGCGACAAGATGGCGGAGGATATCAAGATTCAGGTTGGCTCGGCTGTGCCGGTCGAGGAGGAGTTGTCTATGGTCATTAAAGGCCGGGACTTTATCTCCGGCCTGCCCCGGACGGCGGAGGTCAGGACCAACGAGATTGTCAAAGCCATTTCCAAGGAACTGCGAGAGATGATTAAGGCCGTCAAGGATGTTTTGCAGGAGACGCCGCCGGAGCTTGCCGCCGACATCATTGGGTGGCTTTGGAACATCTGGATACGTATAAGAAGTCAATTTTGGCAAAACGCTGACCGAATTTTAATTTTTTTTAATTTTGAATTTTTAATAAATAATTTTTAAAAATTTGGGCTTAAAAATTGAAAATCTAGAGGCGCATCATGCTTATCTTGCGGAGGGTAATCTGGAGGCCAACCTCGAGACAATTCTTTCCGTTTTGGAGAAGAAGTACGGCATCGGCCGGACCGGCAATCCGGACTTGTTTGTTGAACGTTCTGCTGCCTTGACCGTGGACGAGGCCAGAGAGCTTAGGTCAAGGGCCTATACTAAGCCGGTAACGCAGAAAAAAATTTTCATCCTGGCCTTTGAGGCGATTACTCGCGAAGCCGAGAACGCCTTGCTTAAACTCTTTGAAGAACCGCCATCTTCGTCGCTCTTTTTTATCCTCATTCCCAGAGGGGCGCGGCTCTCGGGGACGATGCGCTCCCGTCTTTACCTTTTGAATCAGGCGGGGAAAAATGTCGAGGCCGAGGATGAGGAAGCCAGACGTTTTTGCGCCGGCTCGCCTCGCGAGCGACTGGAGATGTCGGCCGGTCTTGCGGGCAGGGTGGAGAAGGGAGAACTCTCCAGGCAGAAAATCTTTGATTTCTTGAACTCGGTGGAGAGTCTCTTGGCCAGAAAGAGTATGGCCGCGGAGAGTCTCCGGGCGCTTCTTGAAATTAAACCCTTCATTCTTGATAAAGGTTCTTCAGTCAAGATGATTCTTGAATATTTAGCATTTTCTCTATAAGCTATTTTGACCAGTTTGAGCCATGAGCCCTTATAACTTCACCAGTCTCAAGAACAAAGGAGCAGAAGCCGAGGAGTGGCTCAAGCGGGAGAATCTCCAGATTCGGACCTCTAGGGCCTCGCCCTCCATCTTGGACGCCGTTCGGGTTGAGAGTTACGGCAGTATGGTTCCCTTGAGAGAGGTATCGACCCTAAGCGTCGAGGACCCGAGGACCATCGTGGTCTTGACCTGGGATGAGGCTCAAAACAAGGCCATTGAGAAAGCCGTTATCGCCGCCAATCTCGGTCTCTCCGTCTCGGTTAATGAGCGTGGAGTGAGAGTCGGCTTTCCGCCGCTCACGGCCGAGAGGCGCTCGGAGCTCTCCAAGTTGGCCAAGCGCAAGTTTGAAGAAGCCAAGATTTCGGTTCGGCAAAAGCGCGATGAAGTTTGGAACGAGATTCAGAAACTGGAAAAGAGCAAAGTCATCGGCGAGGACGAAAAGTTTCGGCTTAAGAACGAGATGCAAAAGATTGTTGATGAGATTGTGACCAAGCTCGATGCTCTCTCGGCCAAGAAGCAGAAAGAAATTTTAGGGATTTAGTTTTATGTCCGTCATTATTTTTCTTATCGTTTTAACCGCCCTGGTTTTTGTCCATGAGATGGGGCATTTTCTGGTGGCCAAGAGGGCGGGTATCAGGGTTGATGAGTTCGGTCTCGGCTTTCCGCCCCGCCTCTGGAGCTTTCGGCGGGGCGAGACGACATACTCTTTGAACCTCGTGCCCTTCGGCGGCTTTGTTAAAATTTTCGGCGAGAATCCGGACGACCAGGCGCGTTTCGGCCCCGATGCCGGCCGCAGTTTTATTAACAAAAATCGCGGAGTTCAGGCGGCCGTTTTGGTTGCGGGGGTGGCGGCTAACATCGTTTTCGCCTGGCTCCTTATCTCCGTGGGTTTTATGTCTGGTTTGCCGAGCTCGGTCGGGGAGATTTCTGGAGCACCGGTGGAGAATCCGGCTCTAGTCATCATCAATGTTCTGTCTGACTCTCCAGCCGCTCTGGCCGGCCTTAAGCCCGGCTTCATCATGAGCGCCCTTTCGGCGCCGGGAGAGAAAGTGCAGAACCCGACGGTGGAAGAGGCGCAAAAGTTTATCGCCTCGCACGGGAGCAAGGAGATATTAGTCCATTATCGAACGCCGGGGAGCGATTCCATTGAGGTTAAATCTGTTACTCCCAGAGGCGGGATTATTCCAGACAAGCCAGCCATCGGCATCTCAATGGACATGGTGGGGACGGTAAAGCTCCCGGCGCCCAAGGCCTTATTCGAAGGAGCGAAGCTCACGGCTGGTCTCACTGTGGCTGTGACTGAAGGGCTTTACAGCTTTATTTATGGAGCGCTTACTGGAACAGCCGACTTCTCACAAGTTACCGGCCCGGTCGGCATCGCCAAGGTGGCGGGGGAGGCGAAGGCTTTTGGCTTGATTTATCTCCTCTCCTTCACTGCCTTTATCTCCATTAATTTGGCGGTCATAAACCTTATTCCTTTTCCGGCCTTGGACGGCGGGCGGCTGCTTTTTGTCGGTATCGAGGCCATTAAGCGAACCCCCATCAATCCCAAAGTCGCCACGGCTCTAAACAGCGTCGGTTTTGCTCTTCTTATCATCCTCATGATTCTGGTTACCTACCAAGATGTCGTTCGATTGTTTTAAGAAGTGATATAATAGTTTCCATGAATCGGTCTAAGAAATCAAAAGAGATTATATGGAGTAGGGGTAAATCTGTTCAAAGAATATCAAAAACGAAAAATTGGATTAAAAAAGCCCCGATTTTTCGTCGAGGCTTTTAAATGTTCAACACTCGGTGTTGCACATTTTGTCGGTGTTGCACATTTTGTTCAATCTTTGTTCAATGTTCAACACCGAGTGTTGAACAAAAAAGACCGTACGGGGTACGGTCTTCCAGGTTATGAGCGGATTTCGATTATGAGCGGATTTCGAAGTAAGAGCGGCAGATGTCCACCGGGTATTGTTTGAGCCATTCCCGGGCCTCTTGGTAAAGAAGCTCGCGATAGCGCGCCTGGTAAATATGGTTGCGCTCACCGTGCATGAGGTCTTTCAAGTCTCCCTTGCGCTCCTCCGAAAACTTCTGGAGAAAGGCGTGAGTGGCCTCCGAAAGGCGTTTAATCTCACTCTCGGTTGTGTCCGGATGGAGGCAAAGAAAGAGATTATGGACAAAGGCCTCACCGATTTCCCCTCGGCCGCAGTATGTCGGATAGACCGTTTTGACGATTTTGATTTCCCTGACATGTTTTACTGTCGGCTTCTTCGACTCCGCCTTGGGCGGCAGTTTAGGGCTCTTCGGCGGGCACTCCGGTCTTCTCTCCGTCGGGTCTGTCTGCCTAGCTACGATGATTTCCTTCTCAACAACATTGGTGACGGTGACCTCTGCATAGTTCGTCACCATAATCGTCCGTCTTTCCTCCTTACTTTTGGACGGTTCCTCGCGCGCCTCCGGAGGAGGGCCTTTAAGGTAACTTTTTAAGTCCTTAAAGCCCTCCTTAATCTCCTCCACGAGCAGATGCGTCCGGTCGCGGGCGTCGGCTGACCTCTGTCTTATCTTGTCGAAGAAAAAAACATGGAGGAGAAGATAAATCGCGAGGAGAGCGACCAGGCCGATTCCCAATTTGTAGATGGTCTCGATGGTCGTCTCCGGCCGAGCGAAGATTCTTACCATGAAAGCGGTAACGAACCCGATAACAAGAATAACAATAAAGAGCAGTAGAAAATCAGACCAGTGGCTGATAGTTACAAGAGCGATAAAAGTCCCGTTCATGCATAATCCTTTCTCTATTTCAAAGTTCTAATGCGTGTCAGATGCCTGATGCCGAGATTATATTCCCGAAAGATTTTGTCAAGGTTATCTTCATTCGCATGCCCTATTCGTTAAGGGTTCTCGGCTTTTCTTGCAAGGCCGCTTCGGCGACTGTACACTTGAGACTATGAAGCAGTCACGTCTTTTTGAGAAGACGCGCCGAGAGGCGCCTGCCGAGGGAGAGGCCGAGAACGCCCGCCTCCTCACTCGAGCCGGGTTCATTCATAAGGAACTGGCCGGCGTTTACACCTTTCTGCCTCTGGGGCTAAAAGTCCTTCGCAAAATTGAGCATATCATCCGGCAGGAGATGGGCGCCTTGGGCGCCGAGGAGATGCGTCTCACCGTTCTCCAGGACCGCGGAGTGTGGGAGAAGACCGGCCGCTGGAGCGACCAGGCGGTCGACAATTGGTTTAAGACCAAGGTTAGAGGAGGGGGAGAGGCGGGCCTCGGCTTTACTCATGAGGAGCCCTTGACTCGTCTGATGACGGGGCACATCCGCTCTTGGCGCGACCTGCCGGTTTTTGTCTACCAGATTCAGACCAAGTTCCGCAACGAGGAGCGGGCCAGGAGCGGGCTCCTGCGCGGCCGGGAGTTTTTGATGAAGGACCTTTATTCGTTTTGCCGCAGCCGAGAGGAGCACGAAGAATTTTACGGGAAGGTCAAACAATCGTACTTGAGAATTTTTGACAAGGCGGGACTCTCCGGCAAAGTGGCGGTTACTCTGGCCTCCGGAGGGAGTTTCTCCAAACACTCGCACGAGTTTCAGGTGCCGGCGGAGGCCGGGGAGGATACCATTCACGTCTGTGAGAAGTGCGGCACCGGTGTCAATGATGAGATTAAATCCGAGACGGCGGTCTGCCCCGAATGCGGAGGCGGAAGTTTCAAAAAGAGAAAGGCCATCGAGGTTGGTAACATTTTCAGCTTAGGCACTCGTTTTTCCGAGGCCTTGGGACTCTCTTTTGACGATGAGAGCGGCCGCGCCAAGAGCGCGGTTATGGGCAGTTACGGCATAGGAGTTTCGCGGCTCATGGGCACGGTGGCGGAACTTTTTTACGACCAAAAAGGCGTCATCTGGCCGCCGGCTCTCGCTCCCTTCGATGTTCATCTCCTTGAGGTTGGCGGCGGCGCGGAGACGCGCCGCCGGGCCGAAGAGATTTACAAAGAACTCCTTGCCCACGACCTTGAAGTCCTCCATGATGACCGCGAAGCAAGAGCCGGCGAGAAGTTTGCCGACGCAGACCTCATCGGCGTCCCCTGGCGGGTAATTGTGGGAGAAAAAAGCGGCCAGGAGGGAGAACTCGAGGTGGAGAGGCGGGGAGAAAAAAGTTCGATGATGCCGCTGTCTAAGTTTGTCCGGGCCGCCAAATCGGGTCAAAGCCATGTTTGACCGGATCGCAAAATTTTACAACCTGTTTTCGAGCGACATCGGCATTGATTTAGGGACCGCCAACACTTTGGTTTACGTCCGGGGGCAGGGGATTGTCATTAACGAGCCGTCGGTGGTGGCGGTCAATCAAAAAACAGGACGGGTGGTGGCCGTGGGCAGCCAAGCCAAACTTATGCTCGGCCGCACTCCTTCGCACATCTCCGCCGTCCGACCGCTCGTTGACGGAGTTATTTCCGACTTTGAGGTAACGGAGGAGATGATGGCTTATCTCATGAGCAAGGCCCTGCATGGCTCGCGCAAGTTTTTCGGCCCGCGGGTTATCGTTGGGGTGCCCTCCGGCATCACTAATGTCGAGACCAGAGCGGTCAGGGACGCGGCCAAGAACGCCGGCGCTAGAGAGGTGCACATCATCGAAGAGCCCATGGCCGCGGCCCTGGGGGTGAAGCTGCCGGTTTTAGACCCGGTGGGGAGTATGGTGGTGGACATGGGCGGGGGCACCACTGACATCGCTGTTATCTCTTTGGGAGGCATTGTCCAGTCAAAGAATCTCAAGGTGGCTGGCGACCGGCTGAACAGCGACATTATTTCTTACATCAGGAGCCAGTTTAAGATTCTGATCGGCGAGAAAACGGCCGAGAGCGTCAAAATCGCTATCGGTTCTGTCTTGCCCAGCACTGATACGGCCGAGTCGATTATCAAGGGCCGGGACCTTATCACCGGCCTCCCGCGCGAAGTGATTATCACCGACGCGGACGTGAGAGAGGCCGTTTACCCCTCGGTGGACATGGTGGTTGAGTCGGTTAAGGAGGTTCTCGAAATCACCCCGCCCGAGATTATCTCCGATGTTATGCACCGAGGCATCTTTATGGTCGGCGGGGGAGCGCTCCTGCGCGGCTTCCCGGAGATGCTTATGGAAAGCGTTAAAATCCCGGTTCACGTGGCCCCCGACCCTCTCACGGCCGTGGCTAGAGGGGCGGGAGTGGTGCTCGAGGATTTTGAGACGTACCAGGATATTTTGATTCAAAATGACGAAGAGTGATAAAGTTTACGAATGGCGGAGGGTTAAGGATAAGAGAAGGAGCGCCGTGTCATTGACCCTCATGGGGGCGGGCTTTCTGGCGGCGGCCTTGCTTATAATGCTCCTTGCCCCGTCCTTTCTCCCAAGAGTCTCCGGCTACATCTCCTTTCCGTTTCTGCAGACCAAGATTTTTCTTGGCGAGAGATTGGCCGGTTCGGCGGCCGGCTTTCGCGCCAAGAGTTCGCTTTTCAGGGAGAATCAGATTTTAAAAGAGCGATTAACGCTCCTTTCGGTGGAGCTTCGGGAGGCAGGGGATTTGAGGCGCGAGAACGAGTATCTGCGCGGTCTCGGTCCTAGCGGCAGGCCGAGAGGTCTCCCGGCAGCCGTTCTGTCTCGGCCGCCGCGCCTCACCTACGACACGTTTCTCCTTGACTCGGGCCGTTTGTCGGGAGTTTTAGAGGGGGCCAAGGTAATCTCCGGCCGGGTGGCTCTAGGCGAAGTGGAAAGAGTTTATCGCCACTCGTCGCTTGTAAAACTCTATTCTTCTCCCGACCGTGAAGTTGACGTCGAGCTCTCGGGACTTTCTGCTCCGACTGTTGCCCGGGGGCGGGGCGGCGGAGGTTTTGAGATGGAACTTTCCAAAGAGGCGCCGGTTGTGGCGGGTGACCTCGTATATCTCCCAGGCGGCCAGGCCATGCTCGGGGCGGTTGAGTCAATAGAGTCCAGAGAGACTGACGCCTTCAAAAAAGTGTTCTTCAAGACGCCTCTTAATCTTTTTGAGATTCGGTTCGTGGAGATTAAAAACAATGAAGAATAGTTTTGCAGTCAGGGCGGTCGGCGGCGTTATACTCTTCTTTTTGGCCTTTCTCACGCCGGCCCTGGCGGCCGTGGCGGGGGTGGCGCTCATTTTTACTTTCCCTTTCTATTTTGAGTCGGCCGTGGTCGCTCTTATCTTGGATAACCTTTTTGGTGTTGAACCTTTCGGTTTTTCTCTGCCGCCTCTGGTTCTTACTTTCTTGGCTGTTCTTCTGGTCTGGACGGCTCATTTTCTCAAGAGGCGGCTTTTTTGGGCCAGATAACATGTTTGAGAGAAGGATTAAAAATATTTGGCGGCTGATTAGACCTTTCTCGCGCGACTCCAAGGAGATTTTTCCCGATGAGATTTTTCTGGATTCGTCCAATTTGCCCCAGTTTGACATCCATCAGTTTGAGGGCCGTCTGGAGCGGCCGATTTCGCGCTTTTCAA
This sequence comes from Candidatus Tayloriibacteriota bacterium, assembly GCA_016181525.1. GTDB lineage: Bacteria > Patescibacteriota > Minisyncoccia > Phycocordibacterales > JACOZD01 > JACOZD01. Next base: position 17,888 of record JACOZD010000003.1, read on the forward strand.
TCATCGCTCTTAGCGCGGCTTCCCTGGCCGTCCTTCTCCTCTTCACCGCCAAGCTCGGCTCGCTCCAGATTGTGCAGGGAGGGAATTTGAGGGAGCGCAGTTTGAAGAATACTCTCCGATACACTTATATTTTTCCGGAGCGAGGAGTAATAACCGACCGCAGGGGAGAGATATTGGCTTGGAACAAGGGCAGTTTTGAAAAGGAATTTTCTTTAAGGGAGTACAACCGCTCGCCTGGCCACGCCCACGTCTTGGGGTATCTGCGTTACCCGGCTAGAGACAGTGCCGGCTTTTACTGGAAGGTTTCGTACGAGGGCGTGACCGGCGCGGAGAAGTTTTTTTCAGACCGGCTTCACGGCCGGCTGGGCAAGAAGGTGATTGAGGTCGACGCTTTGGGCGAGGTTAAGTCGGCTAGCTTAGTCGAGCTACCCGGAGTCGGAGCCGACCTCAAACTTTCGGTGGACGCCGCCCTCGAAGCGAAATTGCACGCTCTCATTTCTGAAGTGGCGGATGAGAGAGGGTTCCCCGGCGGCGCGGGGGTAATCATGGACGTCGAGAGCGGCGAGATTTTGGCTATGACGAGTTATCCGGAGTACGACCCCGGCATTCTCACCGAGGGCAAGGACGCTCGCGCCATCGAGAGCTACTTAAGCGATGAACGCAAACCTTTTTTGAACCGCGTCACGGCCGGGCTCTACACCCCAGGTTCGATTATCAAACCCTTTTTGGCTCTGGCGGCTCTCTCGGAGGGCATCATCTCGCCATCGGAAAAAATATTGAGCGACGGGGAACTGGAGATACCGAATCCCTACGACCAGACCAAAGTCTCCATTTTCACCGACTGGCGGGCTCATGGTTTGGTGGACATGAGGCGAGCTCTGGCCGTTTCCTCCAACATTTACTTTTACGTGGTGGGCGGCGGTTTTGAGGAAAGAAGGGGTTTGGGTATAAGAAACATCGAGCGATACATGCGTCTCTTCGGTTTCGGTGAAGAGAGGCAAGATTTTTTTTCTGGAGAAGAAGGCGTTATTCCTAATCCGGAGTGGAAGGCGGAGCGTTTCGGCGGAGATGAGTGGAGAGTGGGCGATACTTATTTGAGCGCCATCGGACAATACGGCTTTCAAGTGACGCCTCTTCAAGTGGTCAGAGCGATGGCGGCCATCGCCAATGGCGGCAAATTGTTAAAACCCGCGATTCTCGCCGGAGAGGCCGGTGCAGTCGAGGCGGTGCTCCCATTCGACCCGGCGCATCTCTCGGTTGTCCGCGAGGGCCTGCGTTTGGCGGTTACGAGCGAGGGCGGAACGGCGGCCGGCCTCAATGTGCCTTATTTGGCCGTGGCCGCCAAAACCGGCACGGCCGAGATAGGCGTCTCCAAACAAACCGTCAACTCCTGGGTTACGGGTTACTTTCCATACGGCCGGCCGCGTTACGCCTTTGCTGTGGTCATGGATCGGGGGCCGCGCTCGAACAGAGTGGGCTCGGTGCGAGTAACGCTTGACCTCCTCGATTGGATGGCGGCGGAGCGGACGGAGTATCTCAATTGACTCTGAAAACGTCTCGTTATAGAATGGAGTCCAATCTTTTTCAACTATGCAAGGCCGAGGCGAATACCTGACCAAGGAAAAGTTTGAGGAGCTTTCTCAAGAGCTTGACCATCTCAAAAAAGTCAGGCGCCGGGAGGTCGCCGAGAGTTTGGAGTACGCTAAGTCCTTGGGCGACCTTGCCGAGAACGCCGAGTACCATGAGGCTCGGGGCGCTCAAGCGGCTCTCGAGGACCGGATTATGCGATTAGAGGCGATGCTCAAGTCAGCCGTCATTATGGCGGAGAAACACGGTGATGTGGTCGGCGTCGGCTCGACCGTGACGGTCAGGCGCGCCGGCACCAAAGAAAACATCACTTACAAACTGGTGGGCTCCGAGGAGTCCGACATCGCCGCCGGCAAACTCTCTATTCACTCTCCGCTCGGCGATGCCCTCATGGACAAAAAGAAAGGCGAAACTTTTACCTTTCTCACTCCTAAGGGTAAGGCGGAGTACGCGGTGGTGGAAATTGAGTAGTTTATGTCTTCTTTGGAAGAAATCAGGAAAGTGAGATTAGAGAAGCTCAAACGCCTGCGGACGGGCGGTTTGGAGCCGTATCCTCTTTCATCTAAACGTTCCATGAGCTGTCTCGAGGCGCTTCTACGCTTTGAAGAACTCTCGAAGAGCGGGGAAGTTCTTACTCTGGCCGGCCGGGTGACGGCTTTGAGAGATCAGGGCGGCGTTTTTTTTGTCGACATTGATGATGGAGAGAAAGACATTCAGGTAATGCTCCGAAAGAGCGACCTGGGAGAGGAGAACTTTGCTTTGTGGCAGGAGGGAGCCGATATCGGCGACCAGGCGGAATTCGCGGGCAAGCTCGCTCTCACCAAAAAAGGGGAGAAGACCCTCACGGCCTTGACCTGGCGGATGCTCGCTAAAGGTCTCCGCCCTCTGCCGGAGAAGCGCTCTGGCCTCAAGGACCCGGAGGAGAGATACAGGCGCAGATACCTCGACCTCCTCTCGCAGAAGGAATCTAAAGAGAGGTTCCTCACGCGCTCCAGGATCGTCTCTCTCCTTCGCGGCTACCTCGAGAAGGAAGGGTTTGTTGAGGTCGAGACCTCCATCCTCCAGAATGTTCCGGGCGGGGCCTCGGCCGAGCCGTTTAAAACCGCTCATAAAGCTCTTGGTATTGATTTGTATTTGCGCATCGCGCCGGAACTTGACCTTAAAAAGACCATCATCGGGGGTTTACCCAAGGTTTTTGAGATAGGACGGAGTTTCCGCAACGAGGGCATTGATGTTACCCATAATCCGGAGTTCACCACCTTGGAGTGGTACCGGGCTTGGAGCGACGCCGCCCGCGAGCGGGCGGCGGTGGAGAAACTTTTCAAGTGGTTGGTTAGGAAGCTCGCTCCCGGGGCCAAAATTCCTTACGAAAAAGAAACTATCGATTTCTCTCGCAAGTTCAACGTGGTCAGTTACCAAGAATTACTCGAAAGATACGCCCTTTTGCCGAATCCTTTTTCCGCTCCGGCCGCGGAGGTGGAACTCAAGGCCAGGCAACTCGGAGTGGCGGCGGGGGCAGGCGAGGTGCCATTCAAAATTCTGGAGAATATCTTTAAAAGAATCTGCCGGCCGAAACTCGTTCAGCCGACCTTCGTCGTTGACTGGCCGGCGGAGATGCTTCCTCTGGCCAAGCGCAAAGAGGGCGGAAAGATGGCCGACGCCTTTCAGTTGATTGCCGGCGGACTTGAGCTCGTCAAGGCCTTCTCGGAGCAGAACGACCCGCTCGAGCAGCGGGAGCGATTCGACTTAGAGGAGAAACTGCGCTCTGGCGGCGATCCGGAGGCCCAGCGCAGTGATGAAGAATTTTTGGAGGCCTTGGAGTACGGCATGCCGCCGACGGGCGGGGTGGGCATCGGCATTGACCGGCTGGTAATGCTCATGACCAACCAGCATAACATCCGCGAGGTTATTCTCTTCCCGACCCTCCGCCCGAAAAAATAATCTTTAAAATAATCTTTCGAAATCTTTCGAAGAAGCTCGAAGAAAAGTTAAAATTTTCTCCGGTGGTAATTCTGGTGGTAATGGTAAAATAAGCTGCGATCGCAGCTTATTTTACCATCTGAATTTTTACCTTCTGAATATTGAATAATTGAATAGTAGAGGCGGGGTGTGGATAACTATGTGTTGCGGTGGGAAGAAGTGTAATATAATACAATGCAAGTGGGAAAAAGTGGTAATATACCATGTTTCTTGGCGAGTATAGACACTCCTTCGACGAGAAGAAGCGCATCTCATTGCCGGTTAAGTTCCGGCAGGAAACCGGCAGGAAGATTGTCGTTACTCGCGGTTTAGATAACTGCCTCTTTATTTATCCGGTGAGGGAATGGGCGCGTATCGCCAAAAAGCTCGGAGCCCTGCCCATGGGGCAGGCCGACACCAGAGGATTCTCGCGTTTTATGCTTAGCGGCGCGGTCGAGCTCGCGGTTGATTCGGTCGGACGCGTCCTTATTCCCGACTTTCTAAGAAGTTTTGCGAGCTTAAATGAAAAAGTCGTTTTCGCAGGAGTCAATGATCGGGTGGAGATTTGGGACGAGGAGCGATGGAACGAGTACAAGTCGCGCATTGAGCGTCAGGGAGATCAATTTGCGGAGAAGCTGGGAGAGATCGGGATTCTCTAGCGCCATGCACACTCCCGTCTTAGCCGAGGAAGTTTTCGAGGCGCTCGATTTTAAGGCGGGGGAGATTTTTGTCGATGCCACGGTCGGCAGTGCCGGTCACTCGGCCTCAGTAGCCGAGAGAACGCAGGGGGCAGTGCGGATTATCGGCCTTGACGCCGACAGCGCCGCGCTGGAGCGGGCCGGGGAGCGGCTGCGTCTCACCGCCGTGAGCTTCCATCTCGTCAACGAGAACTTTCGCCATTTCGGCCGGGCGCTGGACTCTCTCGGAGTATCTCGCGTGAACAAAGTCCTCTTTGACCTCGGCATGAGCAGCGACCAGTTGGAGAAGAGCGGGCGGGGTTTCAGTTTCGAGAGAGATGAGCCGCTTCTCATGACGTACGCCGCCAGTCCCGGCCCGGCCGACCTGACGGCCGAGAAACTCCTTGCCACTATGAGCGAGGAGGCGCTGACCGACGCTCTCTTTGCCTACGGCGACGAACGGTACGCTCGGCGCATCGCCAGAGCCATTGTGGAGAGGAGACGCCGGTCGCCTTTGAGGACCACCTTTGATTTGGTTCGGGTTGTGAGAGGCGCCGTGCCTCTCTCTTATGAACGCGGGAGAATTCATTTCGCCACCCGCACCTTTCAGGCCCTGCGAGTGACTGTCAATGACGAATTTAGGGCGCTTGCCGACGGTCTCAAGAGCGCCTTCAAGCGTCTGACTCCTCGGGGACGATTGGCGGTGATCGCCTTCCACAGCGGTGAAGACCGGATCGTCAAAAACACCTTCAGGCAGTGGTCCAAGGCGGGTCTCGCTCACCTCGTCACCAAAAAGCCCATTGGCCCGAGAGAAGACGAACTTTTGCAAAACCGCAGGGCTCGAAGCGCCAAACTCCGCGTTATCGAAAAAAAATGAACATCTTATCCATAACTCACATGCGGCTGTGGATTCCGGCTTTGATGGCCGCCGCTCTCGGTCTGGTTTTGTTTTATGCTCTGGCTTTTCAAAGAACGGTGGTGAATGCCGTCTCTTCCGCCGAGATGAATGAGCAGGCGTCTAAAATCCAAGTCAAATTGAGCGCCCTGGAGGCCGAGGAAACGGTTTTGGCTTCAGCCGTCACTCTGGAGCGGGCCGGGCAGCTCGGTTTTGTGGACGACGGTCTCCTGACATTTATCCCGTTAGACAAAACTCCGGCCGTTCTCTCGGTCGGGCTGGGGCTGACTTATGTCCCGAATTGAGATTTCTCGGCTGCGGCTCGTCTCCGGAGCGGTTTTTCTTTTTGCCTTTGTTCTCATCTTCCGCCTCTACGTTCTCCAGATTGAGAATCACGAGGCTCTGGCTCTGAAGGCCTCGGATAATAGCGCGGGCGGACGCTTCGACCGGGGAAAAATCTTTTTCAGCCGCAAGGACGGCACGGAGGTGCCGGCGGCTGCCGTCAGGGACGGCTTCGCTCTGGCCATAAATCCCTCGAGTCTGAAGAATCCAGAACGCGCCTATCGCGCTCTCTCCCAAGTGGTGGATATTGACAAGAATGATTTCTTAAGCAAGGCGGCCAAGAGCGGCGACCCTTATGAAGAAATTTTGGGGCGTCTGGACGACAGGGCGGCGGAGGGGGTGAAAGAGCTCGCTATCCCCGGAGTTTTGCTCCCGCCGGTCGGCGTCAGAGTTTACCCGGCCGGGAAACTCGGGAGTCACGTCGTCGGATTCGTGGGCTCGGATGGCCAATCGGTTTCAGGCCGATACGGTCTTGAGCGGTATTACGATTATCTTTTGGTTAGAGATAAAAGGCCGCTCTTTGAGAACTCTCTAGCCGAGATTTTCAAAAGCGCCAAGCGGCTCTCTTCTGCCGGAGAGGCGGACATTGTCACCTCGATCGAGCCGGACGTTCAGGCCGCGCTGGAGAAGGAATTGGCGGAGCTCTCGGCCAGATACTTGTCGGAGAGTTCCGGCGGCATGGTTCTCGACCCGCAGACGGGGGAGATTGTGGCTATGGCCGCCTACCCGACTTTTGACCCCAACCTCTATGGCCGAGAAAAAGATAGCGGCGTTTTTTTGAATCCGTTGGTGGAAAATATTTTTGAATTCGGCTCGATTATGAAGCCCTTGACGGTGGCGGTTGGTCTCGACACCGCGGCTATATCGGAGAGCAGCACTTTTGATGATAAAGGAGAGCTTATGGTTGACGGCGAGCTAATCTCGAACGTCGGCGAGCCGCGCGGCCTCTCCACCATTCAGGACATTTTGAATTATTCTCTCAATACCGGCGCCGCTTTTATGGTGGAGCAAGTGGGATATGAAACCTTCGGCAGGTACTTAAGAGAGTTCGGCTTCGGTGAGGAGACGGGTATTGACCTTCCCGGGGAGGTGGCGGGTCTCGTCGGTAATTTGAAAAGCCCTCGCAAGCTGGAATACCTCACGGCCTCCTTCGGTCAGGGCATCGCCGTCACTCCTATCGGTATGGCTCGAGCCTTGTCCGCCTTGGCTAACGGCGGCTACCTCGTCCGGCCCCATCTGGCGCGGAGCACGGTGTCGGCTAGCGGCCTCACCGCCGCGCTTTCTTACGATGAAGACAAAAAACGAGTGATCAAGGAATCCACTGCCAGCAAGGTGACAGCCATGCTCATCCGCGTGGTGGATGAGGCCCTCCTCGGCGGCAAGGCCAAGATGGCCAGGTACCGCATCGCCGCCAAGACCGGCACCGCCCAAATTGCCAAAACAGACGACAGAGGTTATTATCCTGACAGGTTTCTCCATTCCTTTTTTGGTTACTTTCCGGCCGAGAAGCCGAGGTTCCTCATACTTATGTACACAGTCTGGCCGCGCGGGGTCAGTTTTGCCTCGAACACCTTGACCGAACCCTTTATGAGAATGGCCAAGTTTCTCATCGGTTTTTATAACATTCCTCCCGACCGATAGTTTTTATGTTAATTTTGAAGTCATGGGCGAAGAGAGTCGTCTCTGCCGTTCTCTCTCTTTTGGCCAAGGCGGCTCTCGTCCGTTTCCGGCCGAAGGTGGCGGCGATTACCGGCTCGGTGGGTAAAACCTCAACCAAAGATGCCATCTTCACCGTTCTCTCCCAGTTCTATCACACCCGTAAAAGTGAGAAGAGCTACAACAGCGAGATCGGTATCCCTCTGACCATTCTCGGCATGCCGAACGCCTGGAGCAATCCCGTGCTCTGGGTTAAGAACTTTCTCGGCGCTTTAACTCTTCTTTTCTTCAAATCGGAGTATCCGGACTGGTTAGTTCTTGAGGTCGGGGCCGACAGACCCGGCGACGTCGCCTCTTTGTCGTGGCTTAAGCCCCACGTGGCAGTGGTGACGCGTCTTCCCGAGGTGCCGGCGCACGTGGAGTTCTTTTCGTCCCGAGATGCCCTCGTCTTAGAGAAAAGCGGGCTTGTAAGGGCCGCTAGGCCGGATGGCGCCATTGTTCTTAACGCCGATGACCCGGACGTTCTGGCCATGGGCAGGAGCTACTCCGGTCGGATCATTACTTTTGGCCTTGGGTCGCGAGCCGATATTAGAGGACTTGCGGCCGAGTTTGTCTACGACCAGGCCGGGAGGCCCGCGGGCATGAGATACAAGATTAAAAGCGGCGAGGAGGTGGCGGTCGTTCATCTCCCGGGCGCTTTGGGGGAACATCATCTTTACCCCGTCTTGGCGGCGATGGCGGTTGGAGAATCCTTGAAGCTGAACTTCGGGCAGATGGTCGAGGTGCTCGGCAGGCACGTCTCGCCGCCTGGTCGGATGAGAATAATCCCCGGGCTTAAGGGTGCGACCGTGATTGACGATTCATACAACTCCTCGCCGGCGGCGGCCAAGGAGGCCCTAACGACCTTAAAGAATCTCAAGGCCGGAGGCCGAAAAGTCGCCGTTCTCGGCGATATGCTTGAACTCGGCAGGTTCGCCGCCGCCGAGCATGAAAAACTTGGCCGGTATGCGGCCGCCTGCGCCGACTTGCTTGTGGCGGTTGGTCTCCGGGCGCGCTCCATCGCCGAAGGAGCGCTCGAGGCGGGTCTTGTTAAAGATAAAATCTTCCAGTTCGATGAGGCGCTCGAGGCGGGGCAATTCGTTCAGAATCTTATCTCCGGCGGCGACGTTGTTTTGGTTAAAGGCTCGCAGGGCATCAGACTGGAGAAAGTGGTGGAGGAAGTTATGGCCGAGCCGGAGCGCCGGGCCGAGCTTTTGGTGCGGCAGGAGCCGGAGTGGACCAAACGCTAGCTGCTGGCGTTGTCGCCCCCGGGGTTTTTCTTTTGGTAAAATAAGCTGCGATCGCAGCTTATTTTACCATTATCATTACCACCAGAGGAAACCGGATGAAACCGGAGGAAATTTCAACTTTTTCCGACAATTTTTTCCGACGATTCCAGGCATCAATTCCCGATAATATTCCGATTGGTGACCTCACGGGGATTTGAACCCCGGTTTCTACCGTGAGAGGGTAGCGTCCTTAGCCGCTAGACGATGAGGCCGAGTCGGCTATTTTAATATTTTAACATGAAAGCACGCCACTTTCCAATGAAAAACCGCCTCGGGGTTGCACACCCGTGCATCCGAGGCGGAGCAACAAACATTCAAGGCGGGTCGGCACCACTAGTCTCTCTAGTGTACTCGCCTTTTTGTTTTTGTCTGTATGGCGGAAATAATTGACTTTCTGTCTCCGCTTTTAAGGATACAAGCTTAAGTCTCGATGTCAAGAAGACAAAAAGGGCGATGCGGATAAAATAAAAGGAGCATGTCTGTTTTAAGGAGGGAGTTTTTTGAACGAGAGGCCGAGGCGGTGGCGCAAGCGCTTTTAGGTCAGCTCCTGGTGAGGAAACTTAACGGCAGAACGCTCCGTCTGCCGATAACAGAGGTTGAGGCCTACGCGGGCGAGAAGGACTTGGCCTGCCACGCCTCTCACGGTCGGACAAAGCGCAATGCGGTGATGTTCCAAGCGGGCGGCGTTTTCTACGTTTATTTTATTTACGGAATGTACGAGATGCTGAACATCGTGACCGGCCCCGAGGGGTCCGGTCAGGCCGTCTTAATCAGAGCGGCCGGGGAGCTTATAGGCCCCGGCCGCCTGACCAGAGCTCTTCGAATCACTCGGCGCTTGAACGGCCTCCCGGCGGCCCCCGAAAGCGGTCTTTGGGTTGAGAAAGGGGAAACGGTGCCGGAAAAGAGAGTTTTGAAAATGGAGAGAGTCGGAGTGAACTATGCCGGGCCAGTCTGGTCTAAGAAAAAATATCGCTTTAAAATCACTCTCCCAAGATTGAGTCAACGACAGCCTTGATTTCAGCGCCCGAAGCCTGTCCCTTAAGCTCCTTGGCCACCGCCCCGATAAGGGGCCCTGCCTTGGCCTCACTCTTTCCGCCGAGTTCATCTATCTTGGCTTTGACCGCCTTCTCAATTTCTTCGCGGCCGGGGGGCTTGGGCAAGAGGGTTTTGAGAACCTCAACTTCTCTCATTTCGCTCTCCACCAGGTCTTCTCGCTTGCCTTTCTTAAACTGGGTAATGGCGTCCCGGCGCTGTTTTATCGCTCGACGGACAAGCGCCACGGTCTCCTCGTCCGAGAGATCATCGCTCGGCGAGCGGCCCAGAGAGAGAAGTTCATTGGTCATCGAGGCGCTAAGCATCCTAAAGACCGAGAGTTCGACGGCGTTTTGCTGGATAAGCGAGGCCTTGAGTTTGTCTTTGACCGTCCCGTGCAGTGACATACGTGAAAATTAGTTTCTAACGCTGACATCATACCATACTCGGCCGTAATTGATATAATGGGGAAATGAATGAGATTTGGTTTTTGATACTCGGCTTCTTGGTTTTGGTCGCCTTGGCGGCTAATGCCTATCTTTGGCGTCGGCTCTCGAGAGGCAGACCCGCCGACGAGACGGGTCTTAAGCTCATCTTGGAGCAGGTTAATAATCTCTCCCGGACTCTCGACGTCAAAATCTCCGAGGCCAACCGGATGGTCCACGACTCGGTAAGACACCAGTTCGGCGAGTCAGCCAAACTCATCAAGGAGGTGACGGCGGGGCTTGTCAAGCTCGATGAGACCAATAAGCAAGTGGTCTCGTTCGCCGACCAGCTCCAGAGTCTTCAGGAAATCTTGAAAAATCCCAAACAGCGGGGAGTCCTCGGTGAGTACTATCTCGAGACCCTCCTCAAAAACGTCCTGCCGCCAGGCAGTTTTAAGATGCAGTACGCCTTCAGCGACGGCACGGTGGTTGACGCGGTCGTCTTCGTCAAAGATAAAATTATTCCCATTGACTCCAAGTTTTCGCTTGAGAACTACAATCGTTTGACTGCCGAACGCGATGCAAACGAGCGCGAGCGGTTGGAGCGACTCTTCAGACAAGACCTCAAAAACCGCATTGACGAGACGGCCAAATACGTCAAGCCGGAGGAGGGTACTATGGAATTCGCCTTCATGTTCATCCCGCACGAGGCCATCTATTACGACCTGCTGGTCTCGGAGGTCGGAGCGGTCAAGGTGAGCACCAGAGACCTCATCGAGTACGCCTTTAAAGACCGGCACGTCATTATCGTCTCACCCACTTCCTTCTTGGCCTATCTCCAGACGGTTCTTCAGGGCCTTAAGGCTCTGCAAATCGAGGAGTCGGCCAAAGAAATCCGGAACCGAGTGGAAGACCTTGGGAGACATCTCAAACAGTACGACCAGTATATGCTCTCGCTCGGCAAATCCCTCGGCACCTCCGTCTCGCACTTTAACCGCGCCAGCAAAGAATTTCGGCTGATTGATAAGGACGTTTTGCGTATTGCCGGCAGCGCGCCCGGCCTCGAGCAGTTGACGGTTGATAAGCCGGGAGATTCTGAAGGTTCGGACGGCGACTGAAGAGGTGGCTTTGACCGCTCAAAAAAATGGTGTAGAATGGCCATTTATGACCGCCGAAGCGAAAAAAGAGTTTGCCGTTTTTGAAACCGGCGGCAAGCAGTATCAGGTCTCCGTGGGAGACACTCTTCGAGTTGAAAAGATTCGCGGTCAGTTCCGCAAGGGCGACACTATCACCTTCAGTAAGGTTCTTTTGGTTGAGAGCGGCACCGACACCACTCTCGGCACTCCCTACATCTCCGGCGCGGTCGTGGAAGCCGTCTACGAAGAAGAAGGGCGTCTTCCTAAAGTGAACGTCATTAAGTACAAGCAAAAGAGCCGTTACTTTGTGAAGCGCGGTCATCGGCAACCGTTTTTCAAAATCAGGATAGTAGCTATCAAATAGCCGGTTTTTTCCTTTCAGCCGCCCGGGCCTTGGTCAGGGCGATGATTATGGCCGCGGCAGATATGAGCATGAGGGAGAACGCCGGCGAAACCAGAGGGTTTAAGAAAAAGTCGAGGGCTAAGCCGGCCGTGGCGGCGTAGAGAATATATCGGTAGGTTAGCCCAAAATTCAGCTTAAGACCTCTGGCGAAGTTGAGGAGATAAACAATAAAAGCAAGAAGCGCGAAGAAAACAAGATAAGAAGCGTATTTGAGGAGACCGAGAACGGCCAGACCGATGGCGGCGCCGGGGATGATAAGGGTGCCCCACTTTCTGACCTTGGAGGTCAGGTTGGTCAGGGACTCTCGACTGACCTCCATGTCAGGGAAGCGGCTCAAAGGTTCGACCGTGATGCGATGATTGGGGTCTTTGTAAACGACGGCGTCTTTAGTGATGAGAATGAATGTCTTATACGACTCGAAGGCGGCCAATGAAAAATTTAATCTGGTGAGACGAGTGTTTAAGGTAAAGATGTTGTCAATGCCCGATTTGGGCTTGAGGAAAGGGTGATTTTCGGGCATTTTCACGAAGTACGGCTCTCGGACGTTGGTGGCGGCTTGGCCGTTCTTGACGATGATTTTGAGTTCGGCCGGGAAGAGAGAGAGTAATCCGTCAATCGAGTCGGATGAGAAAATGGCGAAATAAGTCGGCAGGAAAAGGGCCGTGAGGACGATGGCCGAGGCCACCGAGAGAAAGGTGCCGAGTCGAGCGTAATACTTGAAAGCGGCGCTCGGGGGCTCTTTAGCCACTTGAGCGTAAAGTGAGGAGTCGTAAGCGCTCCGCACGGCTCTGTCTAGGAACTCTCTCATCTCCTGAATATATCACACGCCGGAGCGGCGCTCCAGAGCGTTTTTGATTGTCTCGGGGTCGGAGTACTCGAGCTCAAGGCCGGTGGACAAACCCCTCCCCGGCGCGGCCAGCTTCAAGCTGTGCTCCTTGACGAGTTTCTCCAGGCGCGAGCGCAGATAGCTGGCGGTGTTCTCGCCCTCCGGGTTGACGTTCATGGAGATGATTATCTCGCGGAGCTTGTCTTTCTTTACTCTTTCGAGAATCTGCGCCAGCAGTTCTCTGATTCGAATTTTGCGCTCCGGCTCTTTTTCCAAGATGGGCACGGTGCCGCCGAGAACGAAGTAAAGTCCTTTATAAACCCCGCTCTGCTCGATAGCCGAAAGGTCGCTGTCTTTAGAGATTACAAGGAGGGTGGAACGATCTCGCCCTTTATCCCGGCAGATGGCGCAAACAGCCGCTCCGGAACTGTGAAAGCGGCAGCACAGAGAGCAGGTCTTAACCAACTTTTTGAGCTCGCCCACAAGGTCGGAGAATTCTTTAAGCTGGCTTTCACTTCTCCCGAGGAGATGATAAACAAAACGTCTGGCCTGCCTAGGGCCGATGCCGGGGAAATCCTTGAAAATCTTGGCTAGTTTTTCGAAGACATCGGGCATTTAGAGACCGGTGAATTCGCCCTTCTCGAGGGAGAGAAAGGTGGTGCGCTTTTCGTCGAAATAAAGCTCCACCGAGCCGGTGGGGCCGTTGCGGTGCTTTTCTATCATAATCTTGGCGATGTTCGGCCGGTCGGACTCTTTGTTGTACTTGTCCTCGCGGTGAATGAACATCACCACGTCGGCATCCTGCTCGATACTGCCCGAATCGCGAAGGTCGGAGAGCCGGGGGGCGCCGCCGCGGGACTCGACCGCCCGGGAGAGTTGGGAGAGAGCCAAGACGGGCACGTCAAGCTCTCTGGCCAGGTTTTTTAGAGAACGCGAAATCTCCGTCACCTGCTGGACCATGGAGTCAGAGTTTCGAGTGTAGACAGCCGACATGAGCTGAAGATAATCAACGACAATAAGCGAGAGCCCTTTGTCACTTTTCAATCGGCGAGCCACGCTCCGCATCCTGATAATATTGTTGCCCGGCTGGTCGTCAATGTAGATCGGAGCGGCCGAAAGTTTATCCATGGCGTCTCTGATTCGCTGAAAGTCGTGCTCGATGGAGAGATTGTGGCCGGTGCGGAGTTTCCAGGAGTCAACCTGGGACTCGGCGCTAAGCATCCGGTCGACGAGCTGTTGGGAGCTCATTTCGAGCGAAAAAATGCCGACCGGAATGCCCGACTGGACGGCCGCTTTGCGGGCGATGTCCAGAGCCAAGGAAGTTTTGCCCATGGAGGGCCTAGCGGCTAGGATGATGAGGTCGGATTTCTGGAGTCCAGCCAGCCTGTTGTCAAGCTCTTTGAAGCCGGTCGGCACGCCGCGGAGTTCGTGACTGGTTTTATGCAAGCGGTCCAGCCGTTCCCAGGCCTCGGCCAGAGTGTCTTTGAGTTCCACGAACTTGTGGGTGCCGGGCGAATTGGTCAGCTCAAAAATCCGCTTTTCGGCTCGGTCCAAGATGTCCTCGAGCTCGCCGCTCTCACTCCAGCCGATTTCGCTTATCTCATTGGCGGCGTTGATGAGACTGCGGAGCATGTACTTTTTGTGGATGATATGGGCGTAGTTAGCAATATTGGCGACCGACGGCACCAGGGCGACTAATTCGCTTAGGTAAGAACTGCCCCCGGCTCGCTCAAGGAGCCCGCGCTCGCGGAGCTCCGTCGAGAGGGAGAGGAGGTCAATGGGCGCGCAGCGCTTCATTAACTCCACGCATCCCTCCCAGATGATTCGGTGTTTGTCGGAATAAAAAGACTTCTCGTTTATAAAGTCAATGACGTCATGAATGACCTCTGAGCGAATGAGAATGCCGCCGAGGAGCGCTTGCTCGGCCTCGATGTTTTGGGGCGGCACCCGGAGAATGCTGGTAAGGAGACTTTTTTCCGGCATGCCGACATTTTAGCACACCAGCCGCTTAGGCAAGAGCGAGCGGTTCCAGAGTGTGCCTAATCTGTGGATAGAAATTAAAGTTTGTAGATTAGGGTGCCGGCGGGGGTGTCTTCGAGGCGAAAATCCTTCTCCGCCAGCATAAGCCGCAGTTTGTCGGCCAAGACGAAGTCCCCGTTTCTTCTGGCTGTCTCCCGCTCCTCGAAGAGCTTGAGGGCGTCAGCCGGCAGTTTTTCTCTCGGGATGAGCGAGGGCAGGAGATTCCTAAACAGTGCTTTGAGTTCATGGAGACCTAATCCGAGGACGGAGTCAAAGCGGAGGACAGTGGCTTTTTTCTCCGCCTCGGAGAGTTCTTTGTCTCCTAAAACCTCCTGAATGAGCGAGAGAATGGCCGGAGTATCGAGGTCGTTCCCCGCCGCCTCCTCGAATCTCTTGATGTAGCCCGATACCGGCTGACCTTCCTCTCGGCAATCAGTCAATCTGGAAGCCAGTCGAACTAGAGCTTTCCCTCCGGCGGCCACTGCCCCGAGGGTGAAGTCCACTCTGGTGCGATAGTGAGCGGAGAGAAGCCAAAAGCGGTACGCTAACGGGGGAATATTAAGTCGGGTCAGACTGTCGAGAGTAAGAAGAACACCCTCGGATTTGGCCAGTTTGGCGCCTTGACTTATGACATGTTCGCAGTGGAGCCAGTAACGGGCCGGGACTTTGCCGCTCACGGCCTCGGACTCCGCAATCTCGTTTGAGTGGTGGATAGGGATATGGTCAACACCGCCGGTGTGAATGTCAAACACTTCACCCAAGAACCGTCTCGACATGGCCGAGCACTCGAGATGCCAGCCGGGGAAGCCCGCCCCTAAGGGCGAGGGCCAGCCGAGTGAGACATTTTTTTTCCACAGGGCGAAATCTTTGGGGTTGCGCTTCCCGGAATTGCTCCTGACTCGGGACAGGCCGCTTGAGAGCGTGCTTAGACGTCCGTAAGGTTTGAACTTAGCGGTGTCGAAGTAAAGTCCGTCGGAAATCTCATAGACGTAACCCTTCGAGGCTATTTTTTGGATTAACTCAATGTCTTCCTTGATGTAGTCGCTGGCTCGAGGCATCTCATGGGGCGGCAGGATGTTTAGGGCGTCGAGGTCTTTTTTGAACTCGGCGGCGTAGGTTTGACCCAGCCGAATCATATTTTCTCTGGTTACTTCCATTCCTTCCCGCCGCAAACCTTTGGACATCTTGTCTTCGCCTTCGTCGGCGTCCGAGGTCAAATGACCGACGTCCGTGATGTTGACCACGTGCCTGACGCTGTAGCCCGCGTACTCCAGAGTGCGCCGAAGAACGTCGGCGAAGACGTAGGCGCGGAGGTTGCCGATATGAGGCCGGGAGTAGACTGTCGGACCGCAAGTGTAGATGCCGACTTGAGGCGGATTTATCGGCTTAAATACCTCTTTTTGTTTTGTTAGAGTATTAAAAAAACTTATTTTCATTCTAAAGCCACTTCTTGTAAATTTTAAAATAAATGTAGCTGCCGAGGGCGGCGGCGGCCATAAGCCCCACGATAATCCAAAAGTCGTTTTGCTGTCCGACGATCGGCCGCGAGACGGCCTCAATTTGAAAGAGGGCGGCAATGACGCCCAAGGGCAGAGCAATAAAAGAAACTACGGTCAAGCTTTTCATAATCTCATTTTGTTTGGTGGAAAGAAGAGAGTTGTTGGTTTCTCGGAGTTCCACCAGCGAACCTCTGGCGCTTTCCAGCGCTCCCTCGATTTTGTAGTACTCGCTGGTCAGTGACTGCAGATAGAAAACGAAATCATCTCCGAAGAATTTGCGGCCGGCGGTCTCGAAGGACTCGAGGACTTGGCGGTGGAGTGAGAGGGCATGGGCGCTGTCGAGAAGAGTCCTCGATATGTCGGAAAGGGCTTGCACCATCTCGCGCTCCCGGCCGGAGAAAATCTTGCTCTCAATGTCGGTCAGACGATTGCGGATAACCTCCAGCCGGTCGAGAATGCCGCTGTAGAGGTCCTTGAGCATAGCCGAAAAAACAAAACCAGCGTGGCTCCCCTCGGAAAACTTGTCGCCGAGGAGTCCCTTCATCTCGAAGATTTTGGTGAAGCGGAGAAGAGTGTCGCGCGAGCCGAAACGATTGGTGATGATGAAGTTTCGTCCGACGATAAAATCTATCTCGGCCGTGCCGGCCACAGAGGTTTTTTCAAAAACGGGGAAGTGGAGAATAAGATAGATGCAGTTGCGGTAAAGGTCGACCTTAGGCCGCAGGGTCGGCGTTAAAAGCTCCTCGCCGACCAGGGGATGAATGGAGTAGTCGTCGAGAACCTGCTTGACTTCGAGCGGAGTCGGTGATTCCATGTCGAGCCAGACGATGCTGTTTTGCCTATAGGTGCGAATCACAATTTTTTAGTTACAAGTTATAAACTGCTTGTTTATTGCTTCACTGGTTATCAGTCATTCATTGTTCAGTTATTGGTGAATATTATACCTCGATTTAGAGAAGTTCGCACCTCGGCTGTTTTTGATATATTTGATATAATGGCGGGATGAAATCATCCGGCCGAGCGGTCTGGTTCGTGGTTCTAGCCGCAGTGCTGGCGGGCGGCGCTTTTTTCTTTGGCCTTAATGTGGGCGTTACCCGCATCCTCGAGAGTTACGGGGCCGAGTCTGTACTCAACCGCGAGCCGGCGGCGGGAGTGACCGCCGACTTTTCGCCCTTTTGGCGGGTCTGGAACATTTTGAATGAAAAACACGTTGACGCCACCTCCACTCCGGACAGCGCCAAAGTGTGGGGAGCGATAGACGGCCTGGCCGCTTCTTTCAACGACCCTTATACCGACTTTCTGCCGCCGGACGAGACTAAACAGTTTAACGAGGAGATAAGCGGCAAATTCGAGGGCATTGGCATTGAGATAGCTATCAAGGAAGATGCGCTCACGGTAGTGGCTCCGCTCAAGGATACCCCGGCTTATCGGACGGGCATTCTCTCGGGCGACAAGATTCTCCAGATTGACGGCACGCCGACCCTGGGCATGAAGGTCGAGGATGCGGTCAGGCGCATTCGCGGCAAGAAAGGCACCAAGGTTACCTTGACTCTCGGCCGAGAAGGGAAGAAGGAGCCATTGAATCTGACGGTAACTCGCGACACCATTCGCATCCCGACCATCGACACCGAGATTCGCAAGCCCGCCGGGGCGGCCGGAGCGAAGCCGAGCAGAGAAGCCGAGCTTCGCAAGAAGGGCGTCTTCGTCATCAAACTCTATAATTTTTCGGCCGAGTCGCCGGACCTCTTTCGCGACGCTTTGCGGGAGTTTATTCTCTCCGGCTCGAAAAAACTGATTATCGACCTTAGAAGCAACCCCGGCGGGTATCTGAACGCCGCCGTGGAGATCGCGAGCTATTTCTTGCCCAAAGACACTATAGTGGTCCGGGAGGATTACGGTCCTAAAGCGTCCGAAAGCGTCTACAAGAGCAAGGGTATTTTAAGCTTCCCCAAAACCTACAAAATCGTCGTTCTGGTGAACAAGGGTTCGGCCTCGGCCTCCGAAATCTTGGCCGGAGCGCTCCGCGAGCATAAGGCGGCCGTCTTGGTGGGGGAGAGGACCTTCGGCAAGGGTTCGGTTCAGGAACTCATCCCGGTCACCGACGACACCTCAATCAAGGTGACCATTGCCAGATGGCTGACGCCAAACGGCGTCAATATTTCCAAAGAAGGTTTGATGCCTGACCTTGAGGTTAAAATGACGCCGGAGGACATAGAGAAAAAACGCGACCCGCAGATGGACAAAGCCGTGGAGTTGCTCCTGAAGCCGTAATCTGATAGTTTGGGGATTTATTTGAAATAAAAGTTTTATTAGGAATCATGAAGATAATTCTCCTACATGATGTGCCCAAAGTCGGCAAGAAGTACGAAATTAAGGAGGTCTCACCGGGTTTCGCCGAAAATCTTCTTATTCCCAAAGGTTTTTCTGTGCCAGCCACCCCCGAGGCGGTGAAGAGACTTAAAGAGCGCAAGAAGCGCGAGGAAGATGAGAAAGCAGTCAGAGAAGAGCTGTTGAAAAACAGTTTGAAATCTTTGGACGGGGGAACAATAGAGCTTAAAACCAGGGTCTCCGACAAAGGTCATCTTTTCTCTTCTGTTCATAAGGAAGATATCGCCAAAACGCTCTTCGAGCAAAAACACTTAGAGATTCCGGCCGAGAGCATCGTTTTGGATAGAAACATCAAAGAGGTCGGCGAGCACAAAATCACCGTCAGAGTGGGGGAAAGTCAGGTCAGTCTGACCCTCAAGGTTACGGCCAGCCGCTAAAACACGCTTACCTGGCTTTTAACGACTGCCTTTCCGTCGAAGCGGAGCTTGCGTTTAAACTTGAACGAGACCTTGCCGCCGGCCTTGGCGTAGAGAGTGTGGTCGCGGCCGACCCCAACGTTTTTGCCGGGCAGAAATCGTGTGCCTCGCTGGCGGACGATGATATCGCCGACCTCGGCCTTCTCTCCATCAAAAAGCTTGACCCCTAAATATTTCGGGTTGACGTCAGCGACGTTCTTGGTTGAACTGCCCGCTTTTTTAGTAGCCATATGTTTAGTTTGCGGCTGGTATTCAGTAGCTTTTAGCCCGCGGCTTTCTTATACTTATACTTGAAATATGAATATACGCCAAATCTGGGAGAAATGCAAAGACAAGGGAATTTTTACCGTTTTGATTATTATTCTCGTGGCCCTGGGTTCCTTCGGTCTTGGCCGGCTCTCGATGATTGAGTTCCGAGATTCGCCGCTCTCCATTACCGCCAACTCCGAGGCTCTTTCCGCAAAATCTTTGACAGAGGATTTAACCCGGCGGATTGAGACGCAAAGCGGAGCGGTGCTCGGTTCCAAAAACTCGAAAAAATACCACTTCCCGTGGTGCGGCGGGGCGGCCAGATTAAACGAGAAAAACAAAGTCTGGTTTTCATCCATCGAGGAGGCCAAAGCGGCCGGCTACTCGCCGGCCGCGAACTGCAAGGGACTCAAATAAGGCGCAGGCAAACAAAAAACCCGACTCTCTTTCGCTTTGGCGAATCGAGAGTCGGGGTTTTTAGGTTTTAGGGACGATATTTGTCCCCCACCTCATACGGGCCGGCGACCTCTCCCAAAACTTCGTCGGAGAGAGCGCGAAAGAGGTACCAACCGGGTTTTGCTTCTCGCGGAATTCTTCCTTTCACCACAAGCTCATGTCCCCTCGAGTTCCCGATAACGGTAACATTGCCGGTCTCCGGCTCTATCATCTGGATGTAGGTTACGGTGCTTGCCGGGTCGGGAGCGTTTATAACGAAGGCGTAAAGGTGGCGGGGCTTCAGGGCGCGGCCGGAAGGATTGAAGACCGAGAGCCGGAGAATCTCCGGCATAACGGCAACATTCTTCGTCAGGCTGTAAGCGCCGAAGATGCCGTACTCCGTCTTCCACCAGATGTCGAGGTCGTAGAGACCAGGCGGGAGGTGGACCTTCCAGAGATACTGGCCGCTGTTGACGTTCGAAGCGTAGAGGTCGCTTCCAAGTTCGGAATGCCGGTCAAACTCTCTTGAACCGAGATAAACAAGCGAGTCGAGAGGGATGGCCGAAGAGCTCCAGCGAACGGTCGTCCAGGTGTTCGAATAGATGGCGCCGCCCGGAGCGGGGGAGAGAATACTTAAACTCCTGGTCACTCCCTCGGGCAGGATGATACTGAAAGGCGCGTCACTCCAGTCTTTGAGGAGAGAATCTGCGACCTTAATCTCGATTAGGTATCTCTCGCCTGATTCTCTAAGGACCCTGGGCATCCAGAGGTAGCTTTGATTACTAATCGGAATATTCCTCCCGACCTCATAACCCCAGCAAACGCAGTCGCCGATCAGGCCTTTAACCTCGATACTGACCAGAGAGTCCGATGCCAGCCAGTCCGGAAACGTCCATCTAATCTCGCTCGGCTCGCCGTCTAGGAGCGCCTCGCCACCGTTTGGGAAGGTGATGTTTACGGCTCTCGCCGGCATGAGGCCAAAGAGAGATGAAACAAGCCACACTACGACAATTTTTCCAATCATTGCTAACCCTTTCTGTTTTCTGTTTTGGTTTTTTTAAAGAACGAACAACTTCATATTATATCATATA
>JACOZD010000004.1 GCA_016181525.1 Candidatus Tayloriibacteriota bacterium
AGAATTGTGCTCAAAAATTCTTCTCTCTAAATTATTCGTACAGCCGATATAGAATCTCCCGTTCTTTAGACTTCGCAAAACATAGACATAAAACATGATGCGCCTTGTAGGGATCGAACCTACGGCCTTTCCGATGTGAACGGAACGCTCTGCCACTGAGCTAAAGGCGCGATTCTTTCTTTATTCGGAGTGCCGAGAATCGAACTCGGGCCTCACGTACCCGAAACGTGTATACTGCCACTATACTACACTCCGTTTTGTTTTCTTAAGCCGACCCTTGACACTGATGATATAATCTCGTGACGATGCTGGCAAATGCGAACAGAAAGATGATTATTTTGACTACTCTCTTTTTTCTGACAGTGGGAGAGACTGCAGCCGCGCCGGAGGTAAAAATCATCAATCCCTCTCCTTATCCGGGCGATATTGTGATTGTGGACCTAATGAATCCAAACACTGCCTCGGGGACGTTTGACGGCTCGCCGCTTAAATTTTTTTCGTACGGCAAGATGATGCGAAGCATCTTCCCTATCCCAGTCACCAAGAGAGCGGCCGACTACAAGTTGAACGTCGAGAGTTACGGAAGTCCCCCTGTGGAAATAGTCATCACCGTCCGGCCTAAAATCTTCCCTCGTTTGGCTCTCGGCGTACCCAAGAAACTCGAAACCACGCCCAAGGGCCTAGTCCAGAAAATTGTCGCCTCCAAGAGGGGCGTGGAGAGCGCTTTCCAAAGAGAGACGCCAGTGTGGCTAGCCACCACCGGCTTCGGCCTGCCCCTCGCCGTCAATCGCCTGGGGAGCCCCTTCGGCGAGATGCGGATAACGGGCAGTCAAACCATTCGCCACCTCGGCGCCGACTTTCGCGGCCGGACGGGCACCAAGGTCTATGCCATCGGCGCCGGCCTAGCGTCGGTCGCCGGCTTTGATGAAATCTACGGCAACCACGTTATTCTAGACCACGGCTTCGGCGTCTTCTCTTTTTATCTCCACCTCAACCAGATGCTCATCAAAACCGGGGAGTTCCTAAAGCGCGGGACGCCGATTGGCACCATCGGCGAGACCGGTTATGCCACAGGCCCGCACTTGCATCTTACTCTCAAGGTCAAAGGGGTGTCCGTCGACCCCGTCCGGTTTGTCACTCTGTTCCGCTGATGGGGGCCGCCCTCTGCCTCTCTATCATCTTGTTTTGGGCGTCGATGATAATCCGCTTAATCCTCTCCGGATCGTGGGCGGAGCGGATAATAAAGTTCTCCATCACGGCTCCGGCCGTCTGAACGTGGACGTTGCCGAACTTAAGGGAGGTGGCGATGATGCCGGCGATGTCAATGGTGATATCCTGAATGTTGTCTAAGCGAAAGCTCGAGATCTCCCGATGAAACATACCCTTCTGCTCAATGTCGACAATCCGCCGGTCGGTGATGAGCCAGATGTCGAGATAGTAATCCGTCCAGATAAGGAAAAGATAAACCCAAAGAACCAGGAGCCAGAGGATGTAAAAGAAGGCAAAGAAAGCCGCCAGATTGCCCTTGACCACCGAGGCGAAGGCGGCAAGCACCCGGAGCTCGCCGGAGGCCAGAGCCCAAACCAAGAGGGGCAGGAGCGCCATAATCAAAACGGCCACAGCCCTGACAGTAAAGACAAACCAGTGCCGCCGCACCTCGAGGATAATTTTCTCACCTGGTTCCAGCTCAAACATCTAATCTGAACAACTTAAAACGCCTCCACGGCCATGACCGCCGAGCCGATAAGGATAATGGAAACGAAGAAGTAAAAAAGTTCGGCCAGGATGATCCGCCGGGCCTTGCCGCCATAACGCAGCCAGTGAAACTCCAAGACCAAACTGACAATGATGAAGAGGACACCGGCTCCGAGGAGAATCCACCACAGAGTCTCCTTTTCCACTACTGGGCCAAGGGCGGAGAGCATGCCTTAATAATAACAAAAAATCCCCCGTCCGTCTTAGCGGTTCAGGGGGATTTTTTGGAAACCGGGTTAGAAACCGCGGTCATTGCCGAAACTTCGGCGTCTCGGAGGCCGGTCAGCCATCGGCCGGGCCTCGTTGACAGCGAGCTTCCTGCCATCAAGTTCTTGCCCGTTCCACATGTTGATGGCCTTTTCGGCGTCGGCATCCTCCATCTCCACAAAGCCAAAGCCGCGCGAGCGGCCGGTCATCTTGTCACTGATGACGTTGGCCGAGACCACTGGCCCGGCCTGACCAAAAGCATCGCGCAGAGATTCCGAAGTGGTGCTGAACGAAAGATTACCGACATAAAGTTTCTTTGCCATATATTTCTTTACTATCTCTTAAAGTGCCCACAAACGACCTTCCCTTCGGCAAAGAAAACTCCTTACCTCGAGAAACTTGAGACACAGCGTCACTATACACAATTCAGCCAAGTATTCAAGTGTCTGTACAGTTTACCCAGTGGTAATGGTAGTGGTAAAATAAGCTGCGATCGCAGCTTATTTTACCAAAAGAAAAACCCCGGGGGCGAATCGAAGAGAGTATCTGTATTTTTACAACTACGAACGGATACTAAGTATTTACAGGGACTCACCCCAGAAGAAAAGTGGCAGCAGTGGCTGTCCACAGTGTCACCCTTGAAGGGTAACTAAACAGTGTCAACAAACCAGAATCCTGTTAGAATATCAAACATGGAAAAAAAGCTTGGCACCGCTCCATATAAAGGGGTGCGTGATTTTTATCCCGACGACCAGGCAATTCAAAATTACATCTTCCGTGTTTGTCGAGAAGCGGCCGAGAGTTTCGGCTACGAGGAGTACGGCGCGAGCATCCTGGAGCCGGCCGAACTTTACGAGGCCAAAGGCAACGAGGAGATAGTCAGAGAACAAACCTACACCTTCACCGACCGCGGCGGCCGGAGGGTGACCCTGCGTCCCGAGTTCACGCCCACCTTCGCCCGCCTCCTATCCGCCCGGCGCAAAACTCTCCTCCTGCCTCTGCGCTGGTTCACCTGGGGCAGTCTCTACCGTTACGAAAGGACCCAGCGCGGCCGCACTCGCGAGCACTGGCAGTTCAACGCCGACCTGGCCGGGGTTCCGGGCACAGCCGCCGAGGCGGAGATTATTTTCCTCGCCTGCGCCATTCTTAAGGCCTTCGGTCTTCCAGAGAGCGCCTACGAGGTGCGCCTGAACTCCCGCGAAATCATGAACTATATTCTCTCCGACCTTCTCTCCTTGCCGCCCGAGACAGCCATCGAAGCCGCGCGCCTGATAGACCGAAGGGAGAAAGTGCCCAAAGCAGATTTCGAAAAGAACTTGGCGGCGGCCGTGGGCGAAAAGAATGAAAGTCTCCTCCTCCTGCTCTACTCCAAGAACTTCGAGGAGTTTGCCTCGCGCCTGCCGGAGAGGGAGAAAAGCACGGCTGGCGTGGCCGAGGTCCGCGAGCTCATAGCTCGCCTGGAGGAGGTTGGCATCGGCAACGTCCGCTTCGACCAGACTCTAATGCGCGGCTTCGATTACTACACCGGCATGGTCTTCGAGATCTTCGACACCTCGGCCGAGAATCCCCGCTCTCTTTTCGGCGGCGGCCGATACGACGAACTCTTGAGCATCTTCGGGGCGGAGAATCTGCCGGCCGCGGGCTTCGGCGTTGGTGATGTAACTCTGCGCGACATGCTCAAGACCTACAATCTCTTGCCGCCGCCCGCAGGCGGCCCCGACCTCTACCTAGCCGTGGCCGGAGAGAAAAACCTGGGATATGCCAATGACCTCGCGGCCTCACTGCGCTCCGAGGGGGTAAGGGTGGCAGTTGACTTGAGCCAGCGAAAAATCGGAGACCAACTCAAGTACGCCGACAAGAAGGGCTTCCTCTTTACGGCTGTGGTCGGAGAGGAGGAGCGAGAGAGCGGACGCTTGAGCTTGAAGCGCCTTAAGGACGGCCGGGAGTTTGCCTTCAGCCAGACTGCCGGCGGCGAGATGGTAAAAGAGATGGCCGAACGGCTCAAAAACGGATGAGAAAAGTTTTTTTCGACATCGAGACACAAAATATCTTTCAAGACGTCGGCTCGAACGACCCGGCCGCTCTGGACTTGGCCGTGGTCGGCGTTTACGACAGTCAAACCGGCGATTATCAGAGTTTCTTCGAGAGCGGGCTTAAAAATCTCTGGCCCGTCCTCGAGTCAGCCGACATGCTCATTGGTTTTAACTCTGAACACTTTGACCTGCCTATCTTGAACAAATACTACCCGGGCAACCTTAATCAAATAAAACACCTCGACCTTATGAAGGAGGTCAAGAATGTTCTCGGCCGACGGGTCAGCCTGAACACCTTGGCCAAAGCCACTCTCAGCCGCGGCAAAGCCGGCACCGGCCTCGAGGCCCTGGTCTGGTGGCGAAACGGCGAGCGCGAGAAGGTGTGCAAATACTGCCTCGAGGACGTCAAACTGACCAAGGAGCTCTATGACTACGCTCTCGGCCGCGGTCATCTGAAATACCTCGATGGCAAAAAAGTTGAGGAGATTAAACTGGATACCTCGAAGTGGGAGGAGGTCAAAGGAAACGGCCTGACCTTTTCCCTGCCTTTCTAACAGTTCGGAGACTCACGGCTCCAGAAAGAGGAGGGCGTACATGAGAGCGATGCCCAAGAGAACGGCGGCAAACTGGATAAGAGACTGGCGCGCCCCGCGGGTCTTCATAAGCTCCGGCACCAAATCCGAGCCGGCAATATAGACAAAGCTCCCGGCGGCCAGAGGAAGCATGGCCGGGATAACGGCGGCCGACTTAGCGCTAAGAAAGAGGGCCAGCAACGTGCCTAAGATAGCGGGCAGAGCGGAGATGAAGTTCCAGAGCAGGGCCCTGGCGCGGGAAAATCCCGAATGAAGGAGGAGGCCAAAATGGGCAATCTCCTGCGGAATCTCGTGGAGGATGATGGCCGCGGCCGTGGCTAAGCCCACCTCCGGCGAAACGAAAAAGGCCGCGCCGATAATCAGGCCGTCAATAAAGTTGTGGATACCGTCGGAGACAAGAATCATTGAGCCAAGCGGTTTGCGGCTGTGGTCATGCCGCGCTTCGCCTTCCACGCCCTCTTCGCTCTGGCCGTGCGAGTGACGCCAGTGCAAAAACTTTTCCAAAATAAAGAAAATCAAGATGCCAAGGATAATGAGGAGAGAAACGGCAGACGCTCCGAGAGAGCTCTCGAAGGACCCCGGGATGAGATGGATAAAGGCATCGCCAAAGAGCGCCCCGACCGAAACGGAGACAACGATAAAGATAAACTTTTTCAAAACCGACTCGTGCAGAGATAGGGTGAAGATGCCGATGAGCGAGACCAAACTAACGGCCACCACGCTGCCGAGAGCGAGGAGAGTTGTCATAAATACCAAGTTAATATAGCATAACAACGTGGAAACCGAAAAAAACTCTCTTACTGTACCTGCGGCTATCGTGGTCGCCGGAGTGCTCGTGGCCGGGGCCATTTATTTGAGCGGGCGAGGAAATGACATTAAACCAGCCGCCAGACTGCCGGCAGAGAATGAGGAAAGGGTGGTCTTGGAACCGATTACCGCCGGTGACCATATCCTCGGCAACCCGGCCGCTCCCATCAAGATTGTGGAATTCTCCGACCTCGAGTGTCCGTTCTGCAAAATGTTCCACACTACTCTTCACCGGATTATTGACGACTTCGGCAAAGATGGCCAAGTGGCTTGGGTCTATCGCCACTTCCCCATAGACTCGCTCCACACCAAGGCCCGCACCGAGGCCTACGCCAGTGAATGCGCAGGAGAACTCGGCGGCAATGCGGCTTTTTGGAAGTACGCTGACCGGCTCTTTAGCATCACTCCGTCGAACGACGGCCTCGACCTGGCCAAACTTCCCCAAATCGCCGCCGACATCGGACTTCCAGTTGAAAAATTCAATCAGTGTCTCTCGAGCGGCAAGTACGCCGATAAAGTGGAGAAGCAGTATCAAGACGGAGTAGGGGCCGGCGGGCGCGGCACTCCCTACAGCATCATCGTCACCAAGGACGAAAAAATCCCCATCCCGGAGGGCGCCGTCCCTTACGAGACACTCAAGGCAATTATTGAGGAACTGGTGAAAAAATAGGGTCTAGGATATAGGGCTTCCACTACTGAACGAGTTTAGAACAATAGATTGGAAGGGTATAAAACAAGAACTTGAGCTGTCTGGCCTTATACCGATGTTTGGTTTAGCGTCTACTGCTTGATTGCCGAGCTCTTTTTTCTCTTATCACTTTATTGAAACCTGCGCTTATCTGATTAGCTTTATCTGGGCTGATATTTGGCGAATGTTTAACTAAGCTGATAAGTTTGTAAAGGTCTATGTCCGAAAGCTTATCTTTGTGAAGGACTTTTTTGTCGGTCCGTAATGTTTCCAACGCACCTTTATCTATAAGAAGTGGGTCGCTATTCAGCACAATCATACTGTCAACATCAAGAGAAAGTCCGTAGCAGTTGTGCTTATCCAAAAATAAGGCATCAATAAGATTTCCGTGTGGTGTTATGGCTGTCTTATCCTTTTCCTTATTAAAGTATTTGAGAAAGTTTCTATCCTTTCTAGATAAACAATCATTAAAATATGATAACAGGTCTTTGAAAACCGCATAAACCCGTGAAGTAACGATATAATACATAACTTCACTTTTTCTTGTTTCGCCTAAAATGATAAGAAAATGCTCCAATGGTTTTGGAGCTTTTCTTGCATCTAGTATGTCCCCAAACTCGTAGTCCATTATGTTTTTACAAAGCCAGGCAAGATTTTAGCGATATTTAAGCCATCCGCTAGCTTATAATCAATCACTGAATTGGCACTCGTGGATAGCCAGAGCTTTTCACGATGGGTTTGATTAGATAGGGTTGTTGCTTTGGTATTCTTATATGTTTCCGCAATACTTTTCATAAGTTCAAGCTCTGCATTTGATAACTTCCGTAAGTTATTCTCTTTGACCTTACTAACAACAATGTTTCCGTTGTCATCCTTCCCTTTTTCCAGTCCGACATACGAAGAAAGCTGACGCTGGAAACCCTTACCGAGTATATTTTCAACCGACAAGATATCAATCTCGTTTTTTATCGTAGAAGGAACGGGGCCGTATGGCAATTTAAGGTAAACATCATTTGTAACAGAAGCACCCCTCATTTTATATGAAATAAAATCAAGGTAGTAAAAAAGTTTCAATAGCTTTGTTACATAAAGCTCCTTTGTGTTTTCTGCAAAATAAGCGGCAATAATACCCACTTTTTCTAGGTCAACTTTCATTACTTTTATAGTAGCAATTTCGTAAACAGTTGTAAACAAGCAGAGAGATGTTGATATGTGGAATGTGAAGTTCCACATTGTGCCGATAACTCTTCAGAGTTTGGTATCTGGGAGCACCGAAGAAAAAAGCGAAGTCGGTTTTAAGGGAAACTTAAGTTTTGATGAAGCCAAATCGGTCCTCGTGATTGGCGAATTACAGAAGAAATGTATGACAAAAAACTGCGAGAGTATAAAGAACGACAAGGCCAAATCCTCGTTGATATGCGTATTCATTCCGAAGCTGACGAAGAGTTTTATTTGACCGCAAATACAGTGCTAAATGTAGCAAAAAGAGCCCTTGAGATATTCAAGAGTTCCGAAGTGCCCGAAAAAAGGCAATTTTTGAACTTTCTACTTCAGAACTGCGAGCTACAAGGAAAAAAGCTAGAGTTTTCCTTACGAAATCCGTTTGATAGGATACTCGCAACTCGCAACAAACCTATAGGGCTTGGAGGAAAGGATACTGACCTCATACAAACGGCACCACTGGCAGTCGCGCCGGCCGCACGAATCGGCGAGAAAGGCGCCTGACCAGACGCTCTCGATGAGACTGTTTATCTCGTTTTTCACTCTGGCCAAATCCTCCTCGGAGACGCCGGCGGGAACAACCGCCGCCAAGCCAGAACGGTCAGGCTTGACGAAAACCAAGGCCGGCGAAATCCGGAACCGGAGATAACGCGGACTATCCGAAAGCAGAATTTTATAAAACACAAGCTGGCGAAAGTAGGAGCCGTCGGAATTCCTGGTCTCGCCCTTTATCTGCCGAAGAGACATCCGACTGCGGGTCTTATAGTCAAAAACCAGCGCCTCCTCGCCTCTCACAATCACGGCATCAAGTCGGCCGTGGAGGCGGACGCGGACCGGCTGGCCTTTGAGATAATGAGTGAAGGCGGTCTCCAGCCGCTTTTCGGTGAAGACCTGACCCTTTTCGGCAAAATGCTCCTTGAGCGAGGAGAGCACTTTCGGGATATCGGCAAAAAGCTCCCGGCGGACCCGTTCCTTTTCAGCCGGCGGGAGGAGGGAATTTTTTAAATAATCGCCGACCGCCTTCTTCATACCCCGCTCTCTATGCTGCCGGTTTCTCCCCCTCAACTTCCAAAGACGGGAGAGAGCCGCGTGGCAAGCAGCGCCCTTCTCTGCGAGCGGAGCCGGCGCCTCCGGCAGTCTCATGATACTTTTGTACAAAAACTTCTTGGGGCAGTTTAAAAAATGATTAAGAGCGGTGACCGAGAGCCCCTCCTCCGTCATGATTCTCTTTCCGAGCTCAACCATCTCCCGGGAGCGCGCCCCCTCCTTCTCCAGCGGAATCCAGTTGGCTTCGGCTTTGGGAAGTTTTTTAAACTCAACATTAGCTCGACCAAGTTCATGGATAAAGCGCAACTCCCGGTAGGAGCGGCTTGCGTCCTCGGCCGGGGAAATGATGACCATATGCTCTTTGGCCCTGGTCAAGGCGACATAAAAAAGTCGCCGGGCGTCCCGGAGCTCTTCCCCTTCCTCGCGTCCGGCGGGCAGGACGAAGTAGGAATGACGCTCTCGGGGCAGCCACGACTCCTCGGTGGCGTAGGGCAGAAAGACGACATCAAACTCAAGACCCTTGGCGCCGTGAGCAGTCAAGACGCT
Source organism: Candidatus Tayloriibacteriota bacterium (assembly GCA_016181525.1). Classification (GTDB taxonomy): domain Bacteria; phylum Patescibacteriota; class Minisyncoccia; order Phycocordibacterales; family JACOZD01; genus JACOZD01. Next base: position 8,898 of record JACOZD010000004.1, read on the forward strand.
TATAGGCGAATCAACCGGCCCGGAGGCCAGCTTGACACTGCGCCTTTCGGCCGAACGGCGGTAGGCGAGGAGACTCTCGATGAGAGAAAGCGGGCGGCTTAAATTCCCTCTCTCGACTAACTCCTCGGCCAGCCGCATTATCCCCCGCCAAACTTCCGCCGCCGATGGCTCGCGAGCCGTGAGCCGCATCAAACCAGACACAGCTCCCGCCCGACTCAAATACTCCATGGCTCCGTCCTCGTTCAATCGCTCCCGCAACTCTTCCAGCCCAGGGATGAGCGACTCCAATTTCTGCCACTGGCCGCGCCGCGCCGCTAGAAGACCTTCGACGGCCTCGGAGAAAGACAACAGCCACAGCCCGGAGGAAATGGTTTTAGCCAGACTGTCGACCCGAGCCGGGTCGGCAATAAACTCCAGAAGTTCAAAAAACACCGCTCCCAGCGGATGAGCGAAAATATCCACTCCCCGCTCGGCCGAGGCCTCGAGGCCCGAGCGCTTAAGGAGATTCACCACCCGCTCAACCTCGCGGTTGGTTCGGACAATTACAGCCGCCTTCTTCCTCTCCGGGGCGAGCGAGAGGCGTCTAATTGATTCGACCAGACAGGCCTCGCCGGCCGCCGTGTTGCCCGCTCGAACCACCTCAATTTGCCTCGGGCGACAAGACGCCAAGGAACGGAGCTTAACAGGCTTCACCACCGCTTGGCCGCCATAGCCGCGGACGAGCCGATGGCCGGCGTCAAGGATGGTTTGCTGCGACCGGAAACTCTCCTTGAGGGCAATAGTTTTGACGCCTCGCCATTGCTTCTTAAAAGAGAGAAAGTTGGCCACCGAAGCGCCCTGAAAACGGTAGATGGCTTGTTTGTCGTCCCCAACCACGAAGAGATTGGGCTGGTCGTCGAAACCGGAGATGAGACTGACCAAACTGTTTTGCGAGTCATTGGTGTCCTGATGTTCATCCAGGAGGACATAGAGAAACTTCTCCTGAACCAAGGCCCGGAGCAGTTTGTCGCTCTTTAGAGCGTTCACCGCCTCGATAATCAGGTCATCGTAGTCTATTTTCTTCTCCCGGCGCTTATGCTCCTCGTACTTTCGGTAAAGCTCCGCCAGAGCCAGAGTGCGTCTGCATTTTTCGACTTGTTTTTCTCTTTCCGCTCTTCCTTTAGCGCCAGCCGGGCGTTCAATCTCCTCCTCTGCGTAGCGGCGAAGAACGGCCGGTGAGAGAGCGTCTTTTTTGGCCTCGCTTATGGCCGAGAGAATCTTGCCGACATAAAAATCCCGGTCGCCTAAAGGCCGGAGTTTGGAGAATTTCTTCTCGGGCAAAATCTTTCTAATCATCTCCCCGGCCTCAATCTCGGTTATCCGTTCGGCGCCGCGGAGATGAATAAAGTGGTCATCAAACTCGGCGATGAGGGAGGCGGCCAGACTGTGGAAGGTTTGAATGCGGACCTCCTCCGCCCGCCGGCCGATTACCTCCTCAAGCTTACTGCGCATGGCCCAAACCCCGGCCTCGGTAAAAGTGATAGCCAGGATGGCTCCCGGAGGAGTGTCTGTCTTACGGAGAATATTGGCGATGCGCAGGGTGAGGACAGTCGTCTTGCCGGTGCCCGGGCCGGCCACTACCATCACCGGGCCTTGAGTAGCGTCCACCGCCTCCTTTTGGCTGCGAGACAGTCTGCGGTAGAGCGAAAGAAACTTTGAATCCCTCATGCCGCGATTATATCAGAATCATCTTTTGCATAAATAAAGCGCGAGACGAAACTCGCGCTTCTCTTCATTTCATTTGGCCTGTCTCACTCTCCGAAGTCTCCAGAGATAAGGGACAATAAGCTCCGGATACAAGGCAAGCATCCGCAGTCTCACCGTCACCGGCTGGTCGGAGAGGACCTGACAAATGGCCTCCCTGAACCTGCCTTCCTCGCAGACTGGCTTGTACTTAGCCGCCAGTTCCTCGGCGCTCCGATTCTCCCTGCGGCCAACTGACATAATCAAATCATCCAAAATTGCTTCATACTTACTCATCTTTTTTCATTATATCATAAAATCTCCAGAAAGCAAAACATGTAGCAGGCGGGGCAAGCGAACAAACAAAAAGAAAAGCCCCGGGGTAATTCGGGGCTTTTTGAGTTTTGGATTTCCGGTTTAATGGAGGCACAGCATCCGGACTTGGGAAACAGCTTCGAAAACTTTTGAGCGGTTTGCCAAATCCCGACCAATCCATGCGCCGTATTCGAGGAGCGCTTTGAGCATCTCCTCCCGCGCTCCCGGCTCGCCAACGCAAACCGGGATGAACTTTCGGCGGCGAAGCGACTCCGCTAGGAAGTCTTTGAGCCCTCCAGCAGAACTCTTAACCTGGATGTATGGGACACGAGAGTCTCCCGTGGCCACATCCAAGCCGCCGTCTTTGACCCCTCCAAGGCGCGTACCGCCAAACAACTCGGCATACGCCTCCTCAAGGTTTCTGCCTTGAAGAGCAGAAAAGAACGCCTGGCTGTAAGTGTTCATATCTTCCCCTATTATATCATACTACCTCCTTCTCTGTCAAGCGGAAAGCCCTTTGGCCTTGACATAAGGCCACTAATGATATAAGATAAGTAATCAGGTCAGGTGATCTGAATTCGCTCTTTCCCAAATCCAACAACCGAAAGGAGGTATAGCCATGAAGAGTTCTTGCAGTATCTGCGGGCAACGCAGAACCGTCCGTAAAAACCGTAAGACCGGCAAGGCCATCTGCTCTGCGTGTTATCAACGGAGCAAGGTTGGCAGTTGCGCCAAGTGCAAAAAGACGAAAGTCATTCAAGCATTTGGACTCTGCTACGGTTGCTACCAACGAGAGCGGCGCGCCAAACAGGCCCTCCGTCCCGCCTAGGATATCATCAAGTCCTCGGCGGGACTTTTCTTTTTCAAGTGGCTCCGCCAAGGACGGTCCTTGGGGTTTTTGTCCTTGGGGTTTTTTTAGTAGCCGTTTTTTCGATGGGAGCCAAAAAGCCGGAACGTAGAGAGAATCTGGTCATGTAGCTGTTTCAGCGATCTGTCTGGCTGTGGTTCTTTATACTCTCCTTCTCTTGTATAACCTTCTCTTGTATGAATGGAAACGATCATTTTCGGACTCACATCTATAAAGGTTTCAATCTGAGTAAGCGCGGCAGCCAAAAGTTGGACCTCTCGCGTAATAGAAGGGTATCCAGCAGTGGTCGTTTCATAACGCCGCAGTACCGCCACAGAGGGATCGCCTTCATATGCGCTTGCTTGCAATTGCTCAAGTTCTGTGAGATATGCTTGGAGCGATGCTTTACCTTCGATAATATTAATGCCGATCAATTGATGTGCCCCTGATTGTGATTGGGCAGAAATCCCCGTCCTATCAGCGCCATACACCTCAAACTCGCTTGGGTATTTCAATTCAAACCCGAACTCGTCGTTTCGGTAGGTTTGCCAGGTGGAGGTGCCGAAGAAATCTGATGTACTAGGATATATTTCAGTAAGTGGAATTGTTTCTACGTTCTTCCCTGTGATAGAAGTTCCAAACATCTTCCCGATTTGTAGGGAAAGTTGTTCCCCTGGTCCAAGATGAGTTTTCCCGCATGCTTCAAGCCGCATAGCTTCAGAGGATGTTGCAGGGAAAAAGTAGCACAAAACATACAACCCAGGCTCTACCTCAAATTGAAAAGAACCTTGTGCGTCAAAGGAAGAAGAATTCACAACGTAGGAAAAGATGATGTTCTGATCGAGAGATGCAACACCTGCCCCTCGTGCTTCTGTGACAAAAGCATCGAAGCGTTCTTCTGGAATTGCTCCGATAATCCCTACTGTCAAAGGTCTATCTGGTATCGTTTGTACATCACTTAAGGCAATCGCCTTGCCAGAGACACGTGTCTTTCCTTCCGAAACTGGAATAGAGGGAGAAACTTCACGTAATATCAAAATCGTACCGACGACAAGCAAAAGAGCCGCCAGCGAAAGGAGAGTGATTTTCATTTTTTTGTTTTTCTCTTGCTTCGCCTCGTCGAGAAAAGGCCGATTGAGGTTTTGATTTTGTTGTGATTGGTTTTGTTGTTCCATTAAAGTATTGTGCCAAATTTTACTATTGTACAACAAGGTTGAACTTGGTGAAGGGAGATGTGCAACACTCGGGGGAGATGTGCAACACTCGGTGTTGCACACAGGCAGAATCGCACCACAGTGGCTCCGCCAAGGACGGTCCTTGGGGTTTTTCATTCCTAAAAGCTGACAACTAATAGCTCTTCAGCCGGCGGGCCTTTTCGTGCTGGCGAATTTTCTCGTGAGCCTTGGCCTCGATCTGGCGGATGCGCTCCCGCGTCACCCCAAACTCCTTCCCCACTTCCTCCAAAGTGTGAGTGATGCCGTCGGAGAGACCGTGGCGCATCTCCAAGATTCTGCGTTCCTTGACCGAGAGGTCATTCAAAATCTCCTTGACCTGGTCAACCAGGATGCGGCGCGACGACTGACTGTCCGGCGCCAAGATTTTATCGTCAGCCAGAAAATCACCCAAAGTAGACTTGCTGTCATCACTGTCATCGCCGACCGGGTTCTCGAGGGAGACTGTATCCTGGTCAATCTTCTCGATTTGGTAAATCTTCTCCACCTCCAACCCCATCTCCACCGCCACTTCCTCGGGCAGCGGGTCGCGCCCCAAGTCCTGCGAGAGCCGCCGGACCACCTGTTTGTACTTGGCTATCGTCTCCACCATGTGAACCGGCACTCGGATGGTGCGCGACTGGTCAGCCAAAGCCCGGGTGATAGCCTGCCTAATCCACCAAGTGGCGTAGGTCGAGAACTTGTAACCCTTGCGCCAATCAAACTTTTCCACCGCCTTGTGCAAACCCAAATTACCCTCCTGAATGAGGTCAAGGAGAGTCAAGTCGGGACTGCGGCCGACGTACTTTTTGGCGATGGAGACTACCAAGCGCAGGTTGGCCTTCATCAGAAGATTTTCGGCCTCCTTGTCAACCTTCTCTATCCTCCGAGCCAGCTCTTTTTCTTCATGAGCGGAAATCAAGGGATACTGGCCGATTTCTTTCAAATACATCTGAATAGAGTCATAACTGGAGTCGGGAGGGCGTTCATAAGCGGCTTTCTTGGTTGGCTCCTCGGGCATCTCCAGCATCCCTCCGCCCTCGAGCACGTCCACCCCGGCGGCCGAAAGTTTGAGATAAAGCTCATCCAGAAAATCAATGTCGTTCTCGATGTTCGGGAACTCTTTGAGAATCTCGTCGTAGGTGATAAAGCCGCGCTCCCGGCCCTTGGAGAGGAGGCGCCCGGCCTTAACCTCTCTCTCGGCCCTGCTGGAGACTTTAATTTCGCGCGACGGCCTCTTCTTGGCGGCGCGAGCGAGAATGATATGGTGTTTCTTTTTGCTCTTGGTTTTTTTCATTTTCACATATAAAAAGAGACGCTAAAAATATACTTCTGCGGTATTAATACCAAGTTAACATTAGGGCGGACTGCCGAGCTCGGAGAGTCGCCCCGAGAGCCGGCGGCACTTATCTATAAGCTCTGACTCGGCTGCGGCGTCGGCGCGGCTCTCGGCCCCTTTAAGTTCCCGCGAGACCTCCGCCAAGCGCGCCTTTATCATCTCCATTTCAAAATCCCGCAGGAGCTCATTGACAGCGCGGCCGAGAGAAACATCCGCAAACTCTCGCTCGGCCCGGAAGATGAGCGAGTCTTTATCGGCCTCGGAAGTCCCTTTCTCGAGCCAGCTTTCTCCAGAGATGCGGCAGAGCTCCTTCCGGAGCCAAGCGGCATCGACCGCGCTCTCCTTCAAAGATTCCTGCCAGAAAAGCAAGGAAAGGAGGCGCTCGCCGATTATTTCTTTTCTCTCCGCTCTCTCCTCCTTCTCCTTGTCCGAGGCGGCGGCCTCTTCGGGCCTCGCTTCTCCTCTGCCGAGACGGCCGAGTTCCTCGAGGAGAGCTGATTCTTTGATTCCCGTCTCGGCGGCCACCTTTTCCGCAAAGTGGGAGCGCTCGATGGCGTTCTGGAGGCGCGCCAAGTGGGGCAAAACCTCCCTGCCGACCGCGAGATGCAGCCGGCGTTTATCATATCCCCGATTGCTGATTTCTTCCAAGTGGAAATCGATGACATGTTTGGCGTCCCGGAGCATGGCCCGAAAGGCGGCGGCTCCCTCTTTGATAAGTTCTGCCGGGTCCTTGCCGCCGGAGAGCTTGGCGAGCTTAACCGTCATCTTTTCTCCGAGAGCCAGTTCGGCCGCCTTAAGGGAGGCCCGAACACCGGCCGGGTCGTTGTCAAAGACAAGGAGCAGATTCGGCGACAGACGGCGCAGAAGCGCGAGGTGGCGCGCCGTGAGCGCTGTGCCGGAGACGGCTACGGCGTTGGTAAGCCCTGCCTGATGGCACATGAGGAGGTCCATCTGACCCTCGACCACCAAGGTATAATCGCTCTCTCGGATGGAACGTTTAGCGGCATGAAACCCGTAGAGGAAACTCGACTTTGACCACAAAGGCGTGTCGGGGCTGTTCAAATATTTGGCCTCGGCGGAGTCGTCACCGAATATTCGGCCAGAAAAGGCCGCCACTCTCCCGGCCGGGTCGAAGAGCGGGAAGATTATCCGGCTCCGGAAGGTGTCATAGACATTGCCCTTCTCGCCCCGCTTGATAAGCCCCGCTTTAACAAGTTCCTCCTCGCTGAATCCTTCTTTGATGAGACTGTCCTTAAGCGCTCGCCACTCCGCCGGCGCGAAGCCAAGACGCCACTTTTCTATTGTCTCGACCGCCAGTCCTCTGTCTTTAAGGTACTTGACTGCCTCCGGCCGTCCTCCAAGCTCTCCTTCAAAGTAGGACGCCGATTTCTCCAGAGCGGCAAAAAGCCGCTCCTCGAACTTTCTCTCTCGGCGCCCGGAGCCCGAAAGCCGAACCCCAGCCCGCTCGGCCAGGAGCTTCAGGGCGCCCGGGAAGTCCAAGCCCTCAAAGGTCTGAACAAAGGTAAAGATGTCGCCCTTGGCGCCGCAGCCGAAGCAGTAATAGCCGCCCCGCTCTGGGGAGACGAAGAAGGAGGCGGTCTTCTCGCTGTGGAAGGGACAAAGAGCTTTGAGATTGACCCCGGCCTTCTCGAGCTTGAGGTAGGCACCGATTACCCCAGCGATGGGAAGACGTTCTTTGATTATTTCTGTCTCCCGCATTTTATATATTTTTAAATTTTCAAATTAAAGAGCCGCTGTCTCCCGCCTCTCGGCCTGGCTAAAACTCACCTCCTCCCGCCGCTCGCCTCCGGCCCTCTCCACAATCTCGGCCTTGGGGCTCCCGGCAAAACCCGTGCCAGCGGGAATTAAGCGGCCGATTATGACGTTCTCTTTGAGGCCGACCAGGCGGTCGGTGTTGCCGCGCACGGCGGCGTTAATAAGAACTCTGGTGGTGTGCTGAAAGGAGGCGGCCGAGAGAAAACTCTTGCGCAGAAGCGAGACTTCGGTGATACCCAGAACCACCGGCTCGGCCTTGGCCTCCTTGCCGCCCTGCCGCCGCACCTCGGCGTTCTCCTCACGAAGTTCAAAGAGGCCGACGATATCGCCGCGGGAAAGGTTAGTGTCGCCCTCATCCAAGACGAGGCGGCGCGAGAACATCCGCCGAACGATAACCTCAATATGTTTGCGGGCCACCGACTCGCCTTGAAGTTCGTAGAGCTTGGAGACCTCGCTGATAATGTAGTTCTCGGCCATTTCCTTGCCGCCGTACTCGAAAATTTCCTCGATATCAGCCGAGCCGTCCGTCAGAATGTCGCCGCGTTTGACCGCCTGGCCCTCCTTAACCAAAATCATCCGGCGGAAGTTGACCGTGTACTCCACCATTTCCTTCTTTTTGCGCTTCTCGGTGACCTCGGGGATGATGACGATGACCTTCTCCTGGCCGAGGTCCTTAATCTCGGCGACGGTGCCATCCACTTGGGCGATAACAGCTGGGTTTTTGGGCAGACGCTTCTCAAAAACCTCCTCCACCCGAGGCAAACCCTGGGTGATGTCGCCGCCCACCTGGGCGGTGCCGCCGGAGTGGAAGGTGCGCATGGTAAGCTGGGTGCCTGGCTCGCCAATGGCCTGGGCGGCGATGGTGCCGACCGCTTCGCCTAAGCCGACGAGACTGCCCCGCCCGAGGTCGGCCCCGTAGCAGACGGCGCAGATACCTTGGATGGATTTGCAGGTCAAAGGCGAGCGGATAGCCGCCTCGGAGAAGCCTTCATCCTCAAGGAGCTTGGCTTCCTTTTTGCTGAGAAGCGTGCCTTTTTTAAAGAGAATTCTGCCGTCCTTGCCAACCGCGTCTTCGCCGAGAACTCGGCCGCGCAGATTCCGGGCCAGCGAGACGTCCATCCCAGAGGCGCTCTCGCGCCTGATGGTAACCGTTTCCTTGGTGCCGCAGTCCTCCTCGGTAATGATGGTATCCTGGGCCACATCGAAGAGCCGCCGGGTGAGATAGCCGGCCTTGGCGGTGTTCAAAGCCGTGTCGGTCAGTCCCTTACGGGAGCCGTGAGTGGTGATGAAGTACTCGATAGGGGTTAGTCCCTCCTTCATGGACGAGAGAACCGGGAACTCAATGGTCTCTCCAGCCGTGTTCTGAATCAAACCTTTCATACCCGCCATCTGGGTAATCTGGGAAAGCGAACCCCTGGCGCCGGAGTAAACCATGTCGTAGACCGACCCGTTTTGGTCTAGAGACTCGGGGATAAGCCGTTCCACCTCGTTCTTGGCGCCGTGCCAAACCTCGATGTTTTTTCGGATGCGTTCCTCCTTGGAGAGAAGACCGGTATCATACTGCTTGTTGACTTGGTCGGATTTCCCTTTGGCGGCGGCAATAATGCCGGCTTTCTTGACAGGCAAAGAAACATCATCCAGCCCCCAAGTGATGCCGGAGTAGGTGGCGTAGCGAAAACCCAGAGCTTTGATTTTATCCATGATCTCCGGGATGTTGCTAAGGCCGTAGCGGCTGATTAAGTCGTCGACAATGGCCAACATCTTCTTGCGCTCGACTTCTTCGTTGATGTAGGGGTAATCCTTCGGCAGAACGCTGTTGAAGAGGAGGCGGCCAACCGAGGTCTCAAAGATTTTCGCGCTGAACTCGCGGTACTTGGGCGAGTCGGTGCCGAGAACCAATATTTTGGCCCTGAAACCCACCTGCTCCAGGTCAAAGGCCGTAATGGCGGCGTTCGGAGAAGGAAAGGCCTTGCCATCGCCCTTCGAGCCGGGAATAATCTTGGTCATCCAGTAACAGCCGAGAACGATGTCTAGCATCTTGGCCGAGATGACCGGGTCGCCGCTGCCGGGCTTCAGAATGTTCTTGTCGGCGGCCATAATCTCGCGGGCCTCGGCCTGCGACTCGTCCGAGAGCGGCAGGTGAACAGCCATCTGGTCGCCGTCGAAATCGGCGTTGAAGGCGGCGCAGACCAGGGGGTGAATCTGGATGGCGTTGCCTTCAATCAGTATCGGCTTAAAGGCCTGAATACCCAGCCGGTGGAGAGTGGGCGCGCGGTTCAAGAGCACGTACTTGTCGGCAATAACCTCCTCGAGAATAGCCCAGACCTCCGGCACGTCCTCGTCGATAAGCCGGCCGGCGCCGCGAATGTTGAAGGCCAGTTCCCTTTCAAGAAGCTTGCCGATGACGAATGGCCGAAAGAGTTCAAGGGCCATGTGCTTCGGCAAACCGCACTGGTTGATTTTGAGCTCCGGGCCAATGACGATAACCGAGCGGCCGGAGTAATCCACGCGCTTGCCGAGAAGATTTTGGCGAAAGAGGCCGCGTTTGCCCTTGAGGTTGTCGGAGAGAGACTTTAAAGGCCGGCGCTGGGCGGTGGAAAAGGCGCCAGCCACCCCGCCGCCGCGGCGGATGGAGTTGTCAATGAGAGAGTCCACCGCCTCCTGGAGAATGCGTTTTTCATTGCGCAGGATAACGTCCGGAGCGTTAATGTCAATGAGTTTCTTCAAACGGTTATTGCGGTTAATCACCCGACGATAAAGGTCGTTGACGTCGGAGGTGGCGTACCGGCCGCCGTCCAAAGGCACCATCGGCCGGAGGGCGGCCGGGATAACCGGGATGCGGGTGACGAACATCCATTCCGGCCGCAGCCCCGCCTTAATCATCGACTTGGCCAAACTCATGCGCTTATGGATTTTATCGCGGTCGGCGGCGCCGGCCTTCTCGAGCTTTTGACGGAGACCCTCGAAAAGTTTTTTGAGATTAATGCTCTTGAAAATCTCGTAAATGGCCTCGGCGCCGATGCCGGCCTCAAAAGCCGCGCCGTACTTCAGGGAAAAACTATGAAAGGCCACCTCGTCCAAAACCTGGCCTTCGCGCAGGCCCTCCAGCTCCGTCTTGGCGGCCGCGTAGGCCTGCCTCATGGCCTCCTTGGTGGCCTCCTCATTCAAGTTCTTGAACTTGGTCTTATACTCTTTGTCGAGCTCTTTGAGAAGCCGGCCTCTCTCCTCAAGATTGACTTTGGTGACGATATAACCGGCGAAGTAAATAACCTTCTCCAAATCCGCCGCCGGGATGCCGAGCAGAAGCCCCATCCTCGACGGCAGGGAGCGCAGGAGCCAGATGTGAGAAACCGGCGAGGCCAGCTCGATATGACCCATCCGCTCGCGTCTGACGATTGAACGGGTAATCTCCACGCCGCATTTCTCGCAGATAATGCCTTTATAGCGAACCCCGCGGTACTTGCCGCAGTAGCACTCAAAGTCCTTGTCCGGCCCGAAAATCTTTTCATCGAAAAGCCCGTTTTTCTCGCTCCGCTGGGTGCGGTAGTTGATAGTCTCGGGTTTGGTAACCTCGCCGTAAGACCACTCTTTGATGCGCTCGGGCGAGGCGAGCTTCAAAGTCATAATTTCGAAATCCTCCGGGGCGGCGGTGCGCTTCAGGCGGTCGCCGGAGACCGCGACGAGCGCGCCGGTCTCCCTTTTAAGTTCAACATCGAGACAAAGCCCGCGGAGATTATGGAGGAGGACGTTGAAGGAGGCGGGGATATTGGTCTGACTGATGGGTTCGCCCTTGACGATGGCGTCGAAGGCGGCCGAGCGGCCGGCGATGTCGTCAGACTTGATGGTAAGCATCTCCCTAAGAGTGTGAGCGGCGCCGTGGCCGAGGAGAGCCCAGACCTCCATCTCGCCGAAGCGCTGACCGCCGCCTTGGGCCTTGCCGCCCAGGGGCTGTTGAGTAATCAGGGAGTAAGGCCCGATGGAACGCATGTGAATTTTATCCACGACCATGTGATGAAGCTTGAGGATATACATAAAACCCACAGCGATGTTTTGCTCAAATCTCTCGCCGGTCCGGCCGTCATAAAGGGGCATCTTGCCTGAAGCGGCAAAGCCGGCCTTCTCCAGCTCCTTCTTTATCTCCTCGTCAGTGGCGCCGGCGAAGGGCGGAACCACGGCCTGATAGCCCAAGGTGTGAGCCGCCAAACCGAGATGGAGTTCCAAAATCTGACCGAGATTCATGCGCGAGGGCACACCCAAGGGAGTGAGAATAATATCCACCGGCGTGCCATCATCCATATAGGGCATATCCTCCACGGCCAAAACCTTGGAGATAACGCCTTTGTTGCCGTGGCGACCGGCCAGTTTGTCACCCACAGTCACGGGGCGAAGCTCGGCCACCTCGATGAAAATTTTTTTAATGATGCCGGACTCCAGTTTGTCGCCACGCTCGCGCGAGAAAACCTTAACCGTAATCACTCGGCCCCGCTTGCCACCCTCCATCCGCTTGGAAGTGTCTTTGACGTCGCGGGCCTTCTCGCCGAAAAGCGAGCGCAGCAGTCGTTCCTCGGGAGTAAGCTGACTCTCGCCCTTGGGAGTAATCTTGCCGACCAGGATATCGCCCGGCCTGACCTCTGCCCCCACTCGAACCACCCCGTCCTCGTCCAGATTCCGGAGCTTGACCTCGCCGACATTGGGGATGTCTGGCGTGGTAAGCTCGGGGCCGAGCTTGGTGTCTCTGACATTGACCATAAACTCCTCGATATGGATGGAGGTGAATTTGTTTTCCTTGACCAAACGCTCGGAGATGACGATGGCGTCCTCATAGTTGGAGCCGGCCCAAGACATAAAGGCCACGAGCACATTCTGACCCAAAGCGGTCGTCCCCCCCGAAGAGGATGAGGTGTCGGCTAAAAGCGCGCCCTTTTTAACTTTGTCTCCAACCGAGACGGCCGGCCGCTGATGGAAGGCGGTGAAGCCGTTGGTCCTCGAGAAATTAATCAACCGGTACTCGGTTTCTTTTCCTCTGGCGCCCTTGACCACCACTTTTTGGCAGTCGGCGGCCGCAACGGTACCTTCCTCTTTGGAGTAAAGGAGACGACCGGAGTCGCAGGCGGCCTTTTCCTCAATGCCAGTGGCCACCAGAGGCGCCTCGGGGACGACGCAGGGCACCGCCTGTTTTTGCATGTTGGAGCCCATGAGAGCTCGGTTAGCGTCGTCGTGATTCAGAAAAGGAATCATGGAAGTGGCGATGGAAAAAGCCTGCGTCATCCCGACGTCGATATAGTCAACTTTAGAGCGGCCAACCAATCCCGGCTCGCCGCCGATCCGGACCTCCACCTCCTCTTCGAGAATCCTGCCCCCCTCGTCCACGCCCGTAGCCGCGTGGGCGATATTGTGGCTCTCCTCCTCCAGGGCGTTCAGATAATGAATCTCGCCAGTGACCGAACCATCCTTGACTTTGGCGTAAGGGGTCTCAATCATGCCGAACTCGTTAATCCGAGCAAAGGTGGCCAAGCGCAGAATCAAGCCGATGTTCGGGCCCTCCGGGGTGTGGATAGGGCAGAGTCGGCCGTAGTGCGAAGGATGAACGTCTCTGACCTCAAAACCGGCCCGCTCGCGGGTGAGTCCCCCTGGGCCCAAAGCGGAGAGGGTGCGGAGATGCTCAATCTCCTGGAGGATGTTTTCCTGCTGCATGAATTGAGAAAGCTGGTTGGTGGTGAAAAACTCCTTGATGCGGGCCTGAAGGGGTTTCGGGGAGATGAACTGCACCGGCACAGTCACGTCGGACGAGATGGTCGACATCCGGTCCTGAATGTTTCTCTTAATCTGGGTCATGCCCACTCTGATTTTTGACTGGAGAAGCTCACCTACATAGCGCACCCGCCGGCTGCCTAGGTGGTCAATATCATCCTCCATTGCGTCTGAAGAACTGGCGAGCGAGGCGATGTGCGAGAGAACTGTTGAGAGGTCATCTAAGTCCACTGTTCGTCTTTCCAGGGCCGCCGGCTCCATGCTCTTCTTAAAGCGCTTGTTGAAGCGAAAGCGACCCACCTTGGAGAGGTCGTAGCGCTCCTCGGAAAGAAAACCGGAGACGAACTCTCTGGCGTTCTCGACCGTGCCAATCTCGCCGTCCCGGAGACGCTTGTGAATTTCGAGAAAGGCCTCGTCGGCCGCGCGGGCATGGTCCTTGGAGAGAGTGGCCTCGATGATTTTGCGGGTCTCGGCGTCGCTCTCAAACCGCCCCATAATCTCTTCGTTGCTGCCGGCGCCGAGAACCCTCATGAGCGAGGTGACTGGAAACTTGCGTTTGCGGTCAATCCGAACGTAAACGGCGCCGTCCGGGTCCGCCTCAATCTCAATCCAAACCCCGCGGGCCGGAATGATCTTGGCTCCAAAGTATCGGCGGCCCTTAACTTCCTGACTGGTAAAGAAAACTCCGAAAGAGCGAGCCAACTGGGGAACAATGACTCGTTCCACCCCGGAAATGATAAAGGTGCCGTGGTTCGTCATTAAGGGGAAGTCGGCCAGAAAGATTTCCTGCTCCTTGACCGTTCCCAAAACTTTGTTCTTGAGGCGGACCCCGACCTTGAGCGAGGCTTCATAAGAAAGCTTGCTGTCCTTGGCGTAAAACTCATCGTGTTTGGGCGGCGAGAGCTTGAAGTCCAAAAACTCAAACTCGAACTTTTTCTCCGAGTAGTCCTTAATGGCGGCGAACTCTTCAAAGACCTCCTTGAGACCGCTCTTGACGAGCCACTCGAACGAACGCGTCTGGGCCTCGACCAGATTGGGCAGGTCGGCGAGTGACTTCTTGAACTTGCTGAAGTACTTTTTGGGGAGCTTGCGGTCGCGAAGGACAGCGGGCGTACTCAAACTCTCGAAGCGGGACTCGGTTTTGATTGGCATGAAAAAATGGACTTTAAAATTTATAAAAAATCCCAAATATCCAAAACCTACAAAAACACAAAAGAGCGCCTTTATCCAGGGCTCACCTCGAATTTATTGCTATTTATTCGGCTTTTTTATGCAAGGGTTGCGCGTTTTTACCTCCCTTTTTATCTCCCCAGGTACACCAAACATAACTCAATCGAGCAGATTATTGAGTCAGTATATTCACCCCCGAAACTTTGTCAAGCCCCTTATCCCCACCTCTTCGCCAAACCTTCACACAGGTAATTAGGTAATTTAGTAATTTGGTAATTTAGTAATTTGGTAATTTAACGTGCGATCGCATCTTATTTTACCATCTTACTTTTTTGCCATCTTACTTCGCCAGGAGGCGACGCGGGCGTGATGGCCGGAAAGGAGAACCTTGGGGACGCGATACTTTCTGCCGCCGTATTCCAAAACCTCGGGGCGAGTGTAAACGTCAGAACTGGCCACGCGCTCCTCCTCGAGAGACTCAAACTTACCCAAGACTCCCGGAATCTGTCTGGAAACGGCGTCAATGATAGTCATAGCGGGAATCTCGCCGCCGGTTAAAACAAACGGGCCGACCGAGATTCCTTCCGGCTTAAAAATTTTTTTGACCCTGGCGTCGATGCCCTCGTAGCGGCCGCAGACGACAATAATATCAGAATGCTTTTCGGCTGCCCTTCTGGCGTAATTGTTTGAAAATTGTTTCCCTGCTGGACTTAGCCAAATTATTTTGACTTTTGACCTTAAATTTTGATTTTTGCCTTTTGATTTTTTAACCGCTTTCTCTATCGCTCTAATTATTGGCAGGGCTTCGATCACCATCCCGGGCCCGCCGCCATACGGCTTTTTATCAATCCTTCTCCATTTATCTTCGGTAAAGTGACGCGGGTTGTAGAACTTCACGGAGATTTTTTTGCTCTTGATGGCCCGAGCCAAAATAGACTCTTTGAGGTATGAGTCGAACATCTGCGGAAACAGAGTTATAATATGGAAAGTCATAATATCAGCACTCTGACCATACAACTATACAATAGAAAAACCCCGATGTCCATCGGGGTTTTTCAGAGATTAAATTTTCAAGTCTTCCATTGCCTCGTCAACCGTCTTAGCCGCTCGGGGCGCGGCCGCGCCTTCGGGCTCGTTGATTTTGAGGTTGACACGAGCGTTATTCTTCATGCCAACTACGCGCAACAGGGTGCGAATGGCCTTGGCCGTGTTGCCCATCCGGCCGATGATTTTACCCATGTCGGCGGGATTAACACCCAGAGTGAGTAATACTCCCATCTCGTCGACCGCGCGGTTAATCTTGACGTCATCGGGATTGTCCACAAGAGACTTGATGACGTACTCAAGAAACTGAACATCCTGTTCTTGCTTCATGGCAATTACAAAACAAACTTTTAATCGGGCAGTATTTCGACTGAAAATTACTGCTAGCCCTGCAATATAGCAATTATCGGAGAAAAGTCAACGGAATAGTATTAAAAAATTCATCATTCCAGTATTTTGCAAAATACTAGAATGACTCTGAAATCAAAAAGCCCTTCGAGTTGAGTCGAAGGGCGGCGTGAACTTCAAAAAACTGACTTTTCACATTTTTGCTGCAATTTTCAAAGACAACTCTCAAATATCATCTATCGTTCCTCTCCTTGAGAGCCGACTCAATCGCCGAGTTGATGGCGCGGACGGCGTCGAGGGGCGCGCCGATTTTCTCGGGCGGCTTAGTGATGGGCCGGCCGATGACAATGTAGTCGGCGCCGAGGGCCACCGCTTCCTCCGGTTTCATCACCCGCTTTTGGTCATTGACATCGGCCCACTCCGGCCGGCAACCCGGGGTAACAATGAGAAAGTTCCCGCCGCAGGCCCCGCGCACCAGCGCAATCTCTTGAGGTGAACAAACTACTCCATCAAGACCTGCTGCCTTGGCCGCCTCGGCCATCTTTTTGACGGTCATGGCGATACCGCCGGCGAGACCGCCTCCAAGCCCCACCCATTCCAAATCCTCTTCTTTGAGACTGGTCAGAACTGTGACCCCAAGAAGTCTGGGAGGAGTGCCCGGGAACGCTTCGCTGATATGCAATGCTTCCAAAGCAACCTTGGCAGCCCGCATCATCTGGAGACCGCCGGAACAATGCAGGTTGATTAGAGAGGCACGAAGGGCAGCCGCTCTCGATACCGCCCTAGCCACAGTGTTCGGAATATCGTGGAGCTTGAGGTCCAGGAACACATTAAGCCGGAGTCTGTTAGTGAAATCAATAACCAGACTCGCACCCTCCGCGATGAAAAGCTCCAATCCAATCTTCACCCCCCAAACCTCACCCTCGACCTGTCTTGCCAGATGGAAAGCGGCGGCTCCATCCATGTCATCCAGAGCGACAATAATCCGGCTTTTATTCTCTGTCGTCATGCTTCGCCTTTCTGTTGTCCGGTCACGCTTTGCGTAACTTGGGATTGTTTTCAAAGAGCGCGGCGCTATGCCGCACCGCTCACAAATTTACATCTGACAGATAAAAAAACAAGCCGGAGGGCTTGTTTTTACTGCCCTGGAGTTTCGGCTTTTGGTTTCTCGCCAGGGCTTGCTGGCGGGGTCGGGGAGGAGGCCTCCGGCGGCGGAGCGGGTTTTGATTCTTCTTTCTTCGGGGGAGATTTCTTGGGCAAAACGTTTATCTTTTTACCTTCAATGACCTTCTCGTTTATAAGCAGATTATGAATACTGTCGGAGAGTTTGGCTCCGTGGGAGAGCCAGTGCTTAATCCGTTCGGCCCGGATGTTTTTGTTGCGGTCGGAGCGGTAGTCAAAAGAGCCAAGAACCTCCAGGGCCTTGCCGCTCTTCATAGCGTTCCGCGAATCGGTCACCACAATTCTAAAAGACGGACTCCTTTTCTTCCCTACCCGTTCCAGTCGAATTTTGAGCATAGCGGCATGATACTAACAGAAAGAGAGTGACCGGGCAAGTGTG
>JACOZD010000018.1 GCA_016181525.1 Candidatus Tayloriibacteriota bacterium
AAAAGAGCGGCATTGACCTCTCGGCCTTCTCCAGTGATTTGGACCGTTTGCAAAGTCAGGCCAAGACAGTGGTTTTTGTCTCTGTGGAGGCGGAGCCGGCGGCCATGATTGCCATGAGAGATGAGCTCAAGCCATTTGCTCGCGAAGCCATCTCCGCTCTCAAAAAAATGGGCAAAGAGATTATCATGATTACCGGCGATAATCCTAAAACAGCCGAGGCCATAGCCCGCGAGGCGGGTATAGATAGGGCCCTAGCGCAGGTTTTGCCCCAGGATAAGGCCTCGGTCATAAAGAGACTGCAGGATGAGGGAAAGAAGGTCGGAATGGTTGGCGACGGCATCAACGACTCGCCGGCGCTTGCCCAGGCCGATGTCGGTATCGCCATCGGCTCGGGCACGGACGTGGCCATCGAGACAGGCGAGGTGGTTCTCGTCAAGGATGACCTGCGCGATGTGGTTACCGCCCTCGAGCTCTCGAAAAGAACTATTCGTAAGGTCTGGCAGAATCTCTTCTGGGCTTTTATTTACAACGTAGTTGCCATTCCCATCGCCGGAGGGCTCCATCTCTTTTTCACCCAAAGCGCGGCCGGGCCGGCCGCATGGGTGGTGGCTGTCCGAGACTGGCTCGGTGGCCCGGGAAAGGTGTTCTTCAATATCTCTCAAGCCACTCTGCGGCCCGAGATTGCCGGCTTTGCCATGGCCTTCTCCTCTGTCTCGGTGGTTATGAACTCACTTTCGCTCAAGCTCTACATTCCGCCTATGGAGAAACTCCAGAAAAAGGATGCCGGCGGCGGCCGGAATGACAAAATTTCTCTGGAAAGAGAAAGTGTGGTGCACCAGGTTGAGGTGGCGAAGGCGTGATAAAATAGGGTTATGACGAAGCAGATATTGAAGATTGAGGGGATGCATTGCGGCGCTTGCGCTACCGGCATTCAGATGATTTTGGAGAATACCGATGGGGTCAAAAGCGTGCATGTGGATTACAACAAGAACACGGGTGAGGTGGAGTTTGACGAGAGCAAGGTGAAGCTCGAGGAGCTTTTGAAACAAGTCTCCGATTTGGGCTACAAAGCAGTGCCGGTTAGTTAGTAGAAAGCGGTTAGCAGTAAGCGGCATGGCCAAGAAAAATCAAAACTCGACAACCCTTCAGAAATTATCCGACCAGGTCGGAAGTCTTGTTAATGAAACCAGAAAAGGATTCAAGGAAGTAAATGAGAAGATTGAGAGGGAGATTGAAGGGCTGGCTATGATAATCCATAAGAGATTTGCTGAATTGGAAGGACACATGAATGAACGATTTGATGAAGTAGACAAGCGATTAAACACTGTTGAAGCTCTTCTCGCCTCAAATCGAATCGAGCGCTTGGAAGATAAAGTCTTGCGCATCATGACCCATCTCAAACTGGAGTAATATTTATTAATTAATTTAATCTTAAATCTAAAATCTATGTCGCAAAAAAGATATTGGTTATGATCACTGTCACCGAAATCGTCTCGCCGGGGTGCGAGCACTGCGCCAGGGCCAAGAAATTTTTTGAGGAAAAGTTCAAGCCCGCCAATCCCGACGTTAAGGTAGAATACGTAGATGTGGCCGAAGAGCGGGGGCAGGAGCTGGTCCAAAAGCACATGATTTTCGCTTCGCCGGGAATACTGATTGACGGCGAGCTTTTCTCGACCGGGGGCTTGGACGAAAAAAAGTTCCTGCAGAAAATCGCCGAGCTTAAGGGAGAAAAATGAATCCGATAGAGTCAAAAAGGAGAAAAATTGTCAGATATTTTGATAAACTGGAGGACAAAATTCGAGAGCGTTTGTCGCGTTCACCCATTCTCTACACCTTCATCGGCGGCACGGCTATTGTCATTTTTTGGTACGGAGTCTGGAACACAGCGGACTACATCTTCCGGCTGATTCTCGGGGAAAATATTTTTTGGCACGGCATTGCCGCCATCGGCGTGAGCGTGATTATTCTTTTAGCCACCGGTCTCTTTGTCTCTTTCTTTATCGGCGACATTATCATCCTCTCCGGCCTTAAGGGAGAAAAGAAGATAATAGATAAAACCGAGACCGAAGTCCAAACTGAAACCGAAACCCTGACGGCCATCAAAGAAGAGTTAACCGAGATTAAAGAAACGGTGCACGAGCTCAAGGAGTCCATTGACGAGACCAAGAATCTGCCCAAAATAGAGTGAATATGGTCAAAGCCATAGTTACCCATAGCGGAGATTTTCACACTGATGACGTTTTTGCCGTAGCCGCTCTTTTCTCCATCTATCCGCAGGCGGTGATTATCAGGACCAGAGACAAGTCTCAAATCTCTAAGGGCGATATTGTGGTGGACGTCGGGGGCATATACCACCCGGCCTCCGGCCGATTTGACCATCACCAAACCGGCGGAGCTGGCGGGCGCGAAAACGGGGTGCCATACGCCGCCTTCGGTCTTGTCTGGAAACATTTCGGAGAAAAACTTTGTCCGGATATCCAAGCGCGGCGGATTGTTGATGAAAGACTGGTCCAGCCGATTGACTGTTTCGATAATGGGTTTAAAGGCGTCCTGCCGCTCCTTCCGGGAGTTTATCCATACAGAATCGAAGAGGTAGTCTGCACTTTCCACCCGACTTGGAAGGAGAATAAAGCGGATACAGATGGAATTTTTTTAGAAGTTTTAATTTTGGCCCAGAGAATCATCGAACGCGAGATTACCAGAGCCATGCACCGGCTGGAGGCGGAAGGACAGGTTGTAGGGGCCTATGGAGAAAGCATTGACAAGCGTCTCATCGTCCTTGACGAGGAGTATCCATTTCAGGAAGTTCTCACCCGATATCCCGAGCCGATTTTTGTGGTCCACCCCGACAAAATTAATGACACTTGGAACGTGCGCGCCGTCAGAGAGAGACCTCGGGAGTACGGAAACCGTAAAGATTTTCCCAAAGAATGGGCAGGCATGAGGGAAATGGAACTGGCCCGGGTGAGCGGAGTAAACGACGCAATTTTTTGCCACAACAAACTCTTTTTAGCCGCGGCCAAGAGCAAAGAAGGAGCAATAAAATTGGCAAAACTGGCTTTGGCCGCTAACATCTAAAATCCATCATCTGAAATCTGATTCATGGCTTTTGTTGACGAAATAACCCTGCATCTCAAAGCCGGGAGAGGAGGGGACGGGGTGGTGCGCTGGCGGCATGAGAAGCATAAGGAGCTTGCCGGGCCTTCCGGCGGGAATGGCGGCAAGGGCGGTGACGTTTACGCCAAGGCGGTGCGAGATTTCGGTATCCTGGCCCGGTACCGTCACCTTAAATTCCTTGAGGCCAAAGGAGGAGCTCCCGGCGAGCGGCAGAGTCGCAAAGGCAGAGATGGTGAAAATTTAACAGTGGGTCTGCCTTTGGGAGCAGTTATTACCGACAAGCGCACCGGCTACTCGCATGAACTTTTGACCGAAGACGAGAAAATTCTTCTCCTTCGCGGCGGCAAAGGAGGGCTGGGAAATGAGCACTTTAAAAGCTCGCGCAACGTCAGACCCACCGAGCGCACTCTCGGTAGAGAGGGCGAGGAAGCGGATTTTTATATAGAGCTTAGACTAATCGTCGATGCGGGACTGACAGGTCTCCCCAACGCCGGCAAGTCCTCGCTCCTAAACGCCTTGACCAACGCGGGAGCCAAGGTCGGGAACTACGCCTTTACTACCCTCGAACCCAATCTCGGGGACCTTTACGGTTTTACCATTGCTGATATACCCGGGCTCATCGAGGGCGCTTCGCGGGGGAGAGGGCTTGGGCACAAGTTTCTGCGTCACGTTCGCCGAACTAAGTTCTTGGTTCACTGCCTTTCCGTTGAGAATAATGACTTGGAGAAAGCTTATAAAGTTGTCCGAAATGAAATGGGGGCCTATGATGCGGGACTGGCCCAAAAACCGGAGATTCTGGTTATAACAAAAGCAGATTTGATTTCCGAGAAGGAAATCCCGGAATATTTGAAAAGGGCCGAAAAACTTAACAAAAAATCGTTCATTGTCAGTGTTAATGACCAGAAACTGCTGAAAGAATTTAGCGAAAAGTTAGTAAAGATACTAAGAAGTCTGTAAAATGGGCGCTATGAAATACAAACCGACCATCGGACTCGAGATTCATGCAGAACTGAAAACCGAGACGAAGATGTTTTGCGGCTCCAAGAACGACCCGGATGAGAAGCGGCCTAACGTCAACGTCTGTCCGGTTTGCCTCGGCTACCCCGGGACACTCCCGGTCATTAACAAGCAAGCGGTAAAGCACGTGCTTAGGATTGGAGTTGCGGTTGGCGGAGAACTCGCCGACTTTAGCGAGTTTGACCGCAAAAACTATTTTTACCCGGACATCCCAAAAGGTTATCAAATCAGCCAGTACCAATATCCTTTGGTCAGGGGCGGGAATCTCCTCGGGGTTAGGATTAAACGCATTCACCTCGAGGAGGATACTGCCCGCTCAACCCATCACCCGGAGCACAGTCTCATTGATTTCAATCGAGCGGGTGTGCCGCTCATGGAGCTCGTGACCGAGCCGGTCATCGGGAGCGGGACATCGGCCTCGGCTTTTGCCAGAGAACTTCAATTAATCCTCCAGTATCTGGGAGCGTCAGAGTCCAACATGGAGAAGGGTGAGATGAGAGTTGAGGCCAACATCTCTCTCTCGGTCGATAACAAGCTTGAGGCTATCGATTTCGAAATAGAGCGGCAGAGCAGGGTTTTAGAGAAAGGAGAAAAGATTCATCAAGAGACCAGGGGCTGGGACGAAAGTGAGGAGGAGACCTTCTCGCAAAGAGTTAAGGAAGAGTCTCATGATTACAGATATTTCCCTGACCCTGATTTACCAAAACTGCGACTATCGCTCATTCCGGATTTTTCCCCAGAAACCTTAAGACGTGATTTGCCGGAGCTCCCGGCCGGGAGGCGGGCCCGGTTCAAAGAACGTTTCGGCCTGAGCGACGAAGATGTGGAGGTTTACGTGAGCACGGAGTGGGGGAAATATTTCGAGGCGGCAGCCGGGATTTTAGTTGACAGGAAAGCAATCAAGCTGGCTTCCAACTATATCCGGAGTGATCTTTTAGGGTTGGTCAAGAAGGACGCAAATGGCTGGCGCGGCCAGATTGCTCTGCCGGACTTTGCTGAACTTATCAAGATGATTGCCGGGGGGCAGATTTCTTCGCGGGGGGCCAAGGACATTCTGCTTGCGATGTACGAGAGCGGCGGCCGGCCAGCCGAGATAGCGAAAGCCAAGAGTCTCCTCCAGATTAGCGACCAGAAAAAATTGAGGGAGGCGGCGGAGAAGGTGATTTCAGAAAATCCCAAAGCGGCAGGCGAGTTCAAGGCGGGCAAGGAGGCCTCTTTGCAGTTTTTGGTAGGCCGGATGATGAAAGCGAGCGGTGGGGCGGCTAATCCCAAGGAGGCAAGAAAAATTTTATTGGATTTTTTGAAGTAAGGAGAGGAGATATAATAGTGGGATACTGATGCATCGTATCTCTGCCAGAGTTTTTTTGGTTTTCTTGTTTATTTTGCTGTTTCTCCCGGCGTTTTTTGTGGCGGAGGCGGAGAGATATCAGTCATCCAGCTTTAACGTCAGGGACCCAGTGCTTTTTTCCGGGACCTATTCGACTTCCACTAATTACCGTCTGAACGGCGTTATCTCCCAGATAGCTGTCGGCACAAGCTCGATTACGGATTTCAAAGTCAATAGCGGTTTTCTTTTTTATCCGTTTGTGACCACCCCGACGGTGACGGCTACGGCCGGTAGTGCTCAAGTCTCGCTTTCTTGGACCGCTTCGGAAGGATTTTTAGGCTGGGTACCGACCACCTACACCACTGGTCGTTCCACTGCCGCCGGCGGGCCGTATACCCTGACCAATGTCGGCAATGTCACCTCTGCCACTGTCTCGGGATTGACCAACGGCACCACTTACTATTTTGTTATTAGAGTTAACGACGCTTTCGGCAATGGAGTGGCCACTTCCTCGGAGGTCTCGTCTACCCCGGCCGCGAGCGGTGGCAGCGGCAGCAGCAGCGGCAGCAGCAGCGGCGGCGGAGGCGGGGGAAATCCGACTCAAGTAATTTTTCGCGGTCGGGCTTACCCAGGGAGTATCGTCACCCTCCTTCAAGACGGTCAGGTGAGCGTCAAGCAGCCGGCCGGTCCGGATGCCAAGTTTGATATAACGCTAAGCAATTTAACGGGCGGTTCTTACAACTTCGGGGTTTATTCAGAAGACAAGAATGGCAGGAGGTCGATTGCGCAAACTTTTCCTATCACCCTCTCCGTGGGCGCCACAACGGTGGTCGGCGGCATTTTTCTCTCGCCGACCATAGGTGTTGATAAAGAAGAGGTTCGCCGCGGAGACGACATTGCCATCTTCGGCCAGAGTGTCGCCGATGCTCAAATAACAATCTCGGTTAACTCCTTTGAGGAACGCTTCGTCATTGCCAAATCTGATCGGGACGGCGTTTATTTGTACAACTTTGACACGGCACCCCTTGAACTGGGTTCCCACACCACCAAATCAAAAGCGGCTTCGAGCGGCGAGGTCAGCCCTTTTAGTCATCTGATAGGGTTTAAGGTGGGCACGAGGACGATTCCCTCGACAGTCAAACGATGTCCAGACAAAGCGGACGTCAACTCCGACTGTCGAGTCAATCTAATTGACTTTTCCATCACCGCTTATTGGTATCGGCGGACGCTCTCGACCGGGTTTAGAGAAATCGAGAAAACCAAACTCTCCGGCGACGGCAAAGTAAACCTCACTGACTTCAGTATTATGGCCTATTATTGGACAGGATAGAAATATGTTGAGACTGGTAACCAAACTTTTAGTATTGCTGATTTTCTTTTCCTCCGCCAAGACGGCCTTGGGGGCGCGATTTGTCGTAGAAGGGCCGCCGCCGGCAATCGAGCGAGAAGCTCTTTTTGAGCTTTTGCTGTCTCTTGAACCGGAGAAGGATAACATCAACGCCCTAGAGGGAACGCTTTCCTTCCCGGCGAATGTCACTCCGGTTGTTGTTCGCGACGGTGGCTCGGCTGTCAGCTTCTGGATTATCAGACCAAGAGTTACCGAGAAAGGGGAAATTGAGTTTGCCGGTATTATCCCGGGCGGCTACACCGGCGGCCGGGGCAAGGTTTTTTCCGTCATTTTTAAGGCTGGGTCAGCGGGGAATGGGGAGATTAAACTCAAAAACTTCTCCACTCTCCGTAGCGACGGCCGCGGCAGCGAGGTTCGTTCGAGAGCCAATGTTTATTCCTACGTGATTGAGTCGAGATTAGCCGTTAACCCGGAGGCCTTACTCTCCGCTATGGTTGACTTGACGCCGCCGGAGGGATTCACTCCAATAGTTGGGAGCGATCCGGCCATCTTTGAGGGCAGATACTTTGTGGCTTTCGAGGCCAAAGACAAAGGATTGGGTCTGGCTGGGTATGAGATTCTGGAGTCGCGCAAAAAGGTTAGAGATTTTGTCTCTGCTCATTGGGAGAAAGTTCAGAGTCCTTATCCGCTGAAGGACCAGGAACTCCGCAGTCATATTTATGTTAAGGCAATTGACCTTAGCGGCAACGAAAAACTGACCGTGGTTTCGCCTTTAAGGAGACCGCTTTCCCCAGTGGGGGTAATTTTGTGGTGTATAATATTCGTTATTATTCTCGGCACACTCATTAGACGGCGAAGAGTTCATTTTAGATGAGGATATTTCGCCTCAAAAATTTTTTAGTTCTGTCGGCCGTCATCTTGGCGCTTTTTGTCTGCTCTGAAAAAGTTTTTGCGGCGGCACTCAACTTCACGCCGGACTCCGGCAATTTCAAGGTCGGAGACTCTTTCTCTGTTTCGGTGGTGGTCGAGAGCGCCGAATCGGCTATGAACGCCGCTGATGGCGTGATTTATTTTCCTGCCGACAAGCTCCAGGTTGCCTCCGTCTCCAAGTCGGGCAGTATTTTTAATCTTTGGGTGCTTGAGCCGGCTTTTTCAAATTCTCAAGGCACTGTTAGTTTTGAAGGAGTGATTCTGAATCCCGGATTTACCGGGCGAAGGGGCAAGATAATCACCATCAGTTTCAAGACCAGAAAGGAGGGCACGGCCGAGCTCTCGTTCAACTCAAGTTCGGTCTTGGCCAACGACGGCCAAGGAACGAATATCCTCCAGTCTGTCGGCACAGCGGCCTTTCAGATTGGCGTAGCTGCTCCGCGGACGACCACCGATGGAGTACCGCCTGCGCCGGTCGTTGCCTCTCCGACCCATCCCGATTCGGAGAAGTGGTACAGTAATTCTTCGCCAGTTTTCGAGTGGGAGACATCAAGCGGGGCTACGGCTGTGCGGCTCCTGAATGATAGATTGCCAACGTCTGTGCCTTCTGTTGTCTACTCGCCGCCGATTTCAACTAAAACATTACCTGGTATCTCTGATGGGATTTGGTATTTCCATGCGCAGGAAAGAGGCGCCGGCGGTTGGGGAGGAATAACCCACTTCCGCTACCAGGTAGATACTGCCAAACCGGAGTTCTTTGAGATGAAGGAAATTACTCGAGATGACAAGACGGAACCTAGAATAATCCTGGAACTTCAAGCCCGCGATAGAGCCTCCGGTATTGATTACATCGAGATTCATGTCGCCGGTAAAACAATAAGATGGAAGGATGACGGCAGCCATCGGGTCACCCTCCCGCCTCTGCCTCCGGGTAAGCACATTGTTTTAGGTAAGGCGGTAGATGGCGCGGGTAACTTCTTGGCTGACTCGATTGAGGTCGAGGTGACGCCGCTCGAGCCGCCGGTTTTTACCGATTACCCTCAAACTATTTCCAGTGATAGGACCTTGATAATCGGCGGCCAGTCGAAATATCCGGGAGCGCAGGTTAGGGTAAGTTACGGCAGGAGCGGCGAGAGGGAGCGGACGCAGAATGTTCGGACGGCGTCCGATGGCTCGTTCAAGCTGGTTGTCGAAGGGCGTCTCCCGGAGGGAGTTTACACGTTCAGAGGTGTGATGGTTGATAGCCGCGGAGCCGAGAGTTTACCCTCCGACCCGATAAGCATCGCGGTTGAGCCCACGGTTTTCGTTAAGTTTATGAGAATAGCCAAAGATTACTTGGCTATGCTGGTGCTGATTGTCGGTCTTCTTGTTCTCCTTCTCCTCCTCATTATGTACCTTATCAAAAAAGCCGTTGAGTTCCGACGGGCTCTGGGTAAAGAAACCGAAGAGGCCGAGGAGGCGGTTAGAAACGCCTTCAGCGCTCTCCAAGAGGAGGTGGAGAACCAGATTGCCATGCTTGAAACCATCACCAGTCAAATCAACCCCGGCCTCACCAACGTAAGAAATAACAACACCAACATGGGCAATCGGCACTTCCCTCATGGGCTTAAGTTCCCAAGTAGCAAAAAGTGGGTTGATATAGTACCGACCCGCAAGCACTACCTGTTCCTGAAGACCCTTGTTAGAAGCACTCGGGCCGACAGGTAGCACAAAAGAAAAATAACAATGAGCAGATTCAAATCTTGGACGCTCCGTAAAGGGGCAGTATTAGTTTTGCTCATTGGCGGGGTCTTTGCCTCCTATCAAAGTGAGGCTGTTTGGGCTGCGCGGGGAGTGCCGCAGATAATTAGCTACCAGGGACGGTTAACCGATTCCTCGAACAATCTCCTCGGCGGTTCGGGCGGCACCACCTATTACTTTAAGTTCTCTATTTGGAATAACTCTGTTGTGGATTCAGGCACTCGGCTTTGGCCGAACGCCGCGCCTACCTCCGTTTCGGCCACGGTTAGAGAGGGTGTTTTCAATGTCAATATCGGTGATGTCGCTTCTGGCTACCCTAATGCATTGACATATGATTTTGCCACCAATGCTGATGTTTATTTAGAAGTTCAGGTCTCTTCGGACAACAGCACTTTTGAAACACTCTCCCCGCGTCAGCGCATCTCGGGTAGCGCTTTTGCTAGGACAGCCGACTCGGTGGTCGGCAGTACCACCCCCTCTGTTTTTGGCGGCAGTGCCGCTATCGGTAACTCAACGGTTAGTATCATTGCTTCTTCTACCAATGCCGTGCCACTGACTATCCAGGGGGCTTCTGGTCAGACGGCTAATCTCTTTAGAATTGAGAACTCTGGCGGTACGGAGCTCTTTTACGCAAATTCAAGCGGCGCTTTGTTCGCCTCTTCTACTCTCCAAGTTACTAGTAACTCGATTTTTTACGGTTCGCTGGGTATCGGCACGACTTCTCCAGGGACCTCTTTCTCCGTTCAGGGAGTCGGTAATTTCGCCATCGGTACATCCACTCTTTACCAAGGGCTTGCTGTTGGAGGACTGACTGCCACCTCTTCCGGCCTGACCGTGAGCGGCGGCTCCATCTCCTTGACCTCCTCGGCCACCTCTACCTTCAATCAGGGACTGAACATCACCGCCGGCTGTTTCGCCGTCTCGGGCAACTGCGCTGTCACCGGCGCCTCTGGCGGCA
>JACOZD010000019.1 GCA_016181525.1 Candidatus Tayloriibacteriota bacterium
ACGCGGGTGGAATAGATTCGAGATTCAAGTTGAAAGTCATGAATGAGGAGGATTTCAATCTCAAATCTTTAATCTTAAATCTCTTGACCATCCTCGCTCGCGAACCAGAATTACTGAAACAATTCACCGAATTTGTCCCAAAAATCGAGAAACCGCCGATTGACAAAATCGCTGTGACGGTGGGGCCGGGCCTCGAGCCGGCTCTCTGGGTCGGCATTAACTTTGCCAAAGCCCTCTTTGCCACTTGGAACATACCTATTACTCCGACCAATCATATGGAAGGACATATTATTTCCGCCATGGCGGAAAAAATCAAAACTCCCTCCTTCGCTAAAGCTACGGAGGGCGAGCAATTTTCAATTCTCAAACCGGAGTTCCCGGCGGTTGCCCTTTTAATCTCCGGCGGGCACACGGAGTTGGTGTTGGTAAAAAAACTGGGAGATTACGAAATATTGGGCGAGACCAGGGATGACGCCGCGGGCGAGGCCTTTGACAAGGTGGCTAGAATCTTAGGCCTCCCCTATCCCGGCGGGCCGCAGATAGCCAGACTGGCAGAAGGAGTCAGAAACAAGCTGGAAGAAACTAGAAAGCAGAAACGAGAAACCCGATTAAAACTGCCAAGGCCGATGCTCAAAAGCAACGGCTTTGATTTCTCTTTTGCCGGACTGAAAACCGCCGTTCTCTACAAGGTAAAAGAAATCCAGCAGATGACCGAGGAGATTAAAGCCGAGATAGCTCTCGAATTTGAGAACGCCGTAACGGAGGTCTTGGCGGCCAAGACCAGAAAGGCCGTCGAGAACTTCAAGGCCAGGACACTCATCGCCGGAGGCGGAGTGATTGCCAATAAACACATCCGCTCCGAGCTTGAAAAGCTCGCCAGAACTAAAAGCATCCCTCTTCTCCTGCCGGAGCCGCGACTCGCCACCGACAACGCTTTCATGATTGCCCTGGCCGGGAGCGTCTCTCCCGAAGCGGCCGCCGGAGAGGAAATAAAAGCCCTTGGCACTCTCAAGCTTAAGAAATTATCTTCGAAATAGCCGCTTTTTCTGCTAATATTCTCCATATGATTCCGGAGAAGCTTCTTAAGCCCTACAATCCAACCGAGACCGAAGGCCGCATCTACAAACTTTGGGAAGAAAGCGGCTTCTTCAACCCCGAAACTTGCGTTGAAAAAGGCGTGACTAAAGGGAGCGCGCCTATTTTTTCCATCGTCCTGCCGCCGCCGAACGTCACCGGCAACCTCCACCTCGGCCACGCTCTAGCCATTACCATTGAGGATATTATTGTCCGCTTTGAGCGGATGCGGGGCCGCCGGACGCTTTGGATCCCGGGCGAGGACCATGCCGCCATCGCCACCGAAACCCGAGTGAAAAAAAATTTGGAAAAAGAGGGTGTCCGCCGGCGCGACCTGACTCGCGAGGATTTTTTAAAAAGAGTCGAGAGCTTCGCCGAGGCAAGTAAAGAGACAATCAGAAAACAAATCAAAGAGCTCGGGGCTTCGGTGGACTGGTCGAGAGAGGCCTTCACTCTGGACCGGGAGCGCGAGCTCTCTGTCCGGGAGGCCTTTAGGAGAATGTACGACGCCGGATTGATTTATCGCGGTTCTCGCATCGTCAACTGGGACCCCAAAGGACAAACAGTCGTCTCCGACGACGAGGTGGTTTACAAAGAAACCAAAGGTAAACTTTATACCTTTCGATACGGCAGAGATTGCCCAATCGCCATCTCCACCACCAGGCCCGAGACCAAGGTGGGCGACACGGCCGTGGCCGTCCACCCAGCCGACAAGCGCTATCAAAAATACATCGGCCAGGAGTACTCATTCGAGTTTGCCGGCGCGCCGGTTACCGTCAAGGTGGTGGCTGACCAGGCGGTCGAGCCGCAGTTCGGCACCGGCGCGGTCGGGGTTACTCCGGCCCACAGCCAGACCGACGCCGAGATTGCCGCACGTCACCACCTCTCCTCGAAGACGGTTATTGACGAGTTCGCCAGAATGACCGTCGCCTCCTTCATGCTTAAAGGCAAAAAAGTCCTTGAGGCCAGAGAAATAATAGTGAACTGGCTTAAAAAGGAGGGACTTTTGGAAAAAGAGGAGGAGACAGTTCAAAATATCGCCACCGCCGAGCGAAGCGGCGGAGTGATTGAGCCCTTGCCCAAGCTCCAGTGGTTCGTGGACGTCAACAAAAAGGTCGAGGGCGTCTCGCTCAAGGGACTGATGAGAGAGGCGGCGGCGAGCAGACGCATTAAAATTATTCCAGAGCGCTTCGAAAAAATCTATTTCAACTGGATAGACAATCTGCGCGACTGGTGCATCTCCAGGCAAATCTGGTACGGCCACCGGATACCGGTTTGGTACAAAAAGAGGCCGTCAGCCGACAGCTATCAGCTGACAGCCGAAGAAAAAGGAGATATCTATTGCGGAGCGGAAAAACCTGAAGGCGAAAATTGGGTGCAAGATGAAGACACTCTGGACACCTGGTTCTCATCCGGGCTGTGGACTTTTTCCACTTTGGGTTGGCCGGATGAAACCATGGACTTAAAAACCTACCACCCCACCTCGCTCCTTGAAACCGGCTACGACATTCTTTTCTTCTGGGTGGCTCGGATGATTCTTATGTCCACCTTTCTCCTCGGCCAGGTGCCCTTCAGAACCGTTTATCTCCACGGCCTCATCAGAGACAAGGAGGGCCGCAAGGTCTCAAAGTCCCTCGGCAACGAGTCCCTCCGGCTGGAGGAACTTATAAAGAAGTACGGGGCCGACGCCCTGCGGATGTCGCTCACAGTCGGCGTCGGAGCAGGCAGCGACGCCCGAGTGTCGGAGGAAAAGATTCGCGGCTACAAACACTTCGGCAACAAACTCTGGAACATCGCCCGCTTCGTCTCCGGCCTGGAAAACAAAAAAGACGAGCCGACTCTCTCGCTGGAAGATGCCGAAGTCCTCAAGAAATGGCGCGAACTCTTGAGCGAGGCGACGGCCGACCTCGAAGCCCTGCGCCTCCACTTGGCGGCCGAAAAACTTTACCACTATATCTGGCATGTCCTGGCTGATAAAATAATCGAGGAGCGAAAAGGGCGGCTCGAGGCCGGCGACGTTTCGGCCGCCTTCACTCTCCGGACCATCTTCCGGGAGAGCGTAACCGCTCTCCATCCCTTCATGCCCTTCGTGACTGAAGAAATCAATTCTCTTTTAAAAGAAGAATCAGAGAAACCGCTCATAGTGACGCCATGGCCTGGAATCTAAGCAAACTGACGCCAGAGTCTTTGTTCTACCTTATCCTCGGAGGGATTGTCCCGGCCGTCCTCTGGCTTTTCTTTTGGCTCCGGGAGGACCGCTTAAGACCGGAACCCAAACGCTTAATTATCCTGACTTTCGTTCTGGGGATGGTATCGGCGGTGGTGGCCGCCAAACTCAATCAAGGCCTCGGTCAGATTTTCGGTCAAATTTTCGACGTAACGCCCGTTATCTCGGCGCCCTCGAATTCGGAGCTCCTGCTTAAGCAGAACTTCGTCCTGGGTCTCGCCTTGGTTGTCCTCTCGGCGCTGGTGGAGGAGGTAACCAAACTGGGGGCGGCTTATTTTGGGGGACTGCGAGCCAAACAAGCCGACGAGCCGATTGACAGCGTCATTTACATGATTACGGCGGCTCTCGGCTTCGCCGCCCTGGAGAACGCCACTTATCTCACCACTACCTTTCTCCACGGCGACCAGACGGCCCTGCTCATCGCTCTCGGCAACATGCGTTTTATCGGGCCGACTCTCCTCCACGTCCTGACCTCGGGCACCTTGGGTATCTTTCTAGCCTACGCCTTTTACCGCCGCCGAGCCTACAAAGCCGCCGACCTCGCCCTTGGAGTTATCCTCGCCACGGCATTGCACACTTTCTTCAACTTATTTATAATGAGCAATGAAGGTAAACAGATAAAAGTCTTTTTGGCCTTCGTCTCGGTTTGGGTCGGCATCATTCTGCTGATATTATTCTTCGAAAGGGTCAAAAAGATAAAACCAAAACCAAATTGAACCGCCATAAAAGCGACCAAGTCATGGCTAATCACAAAAAATCATTCTTTGAACGACTGACTGGCGCCGTCCCGCTCCGCCAGAACGGAGACGCCAAAACATTAAAGCTCGAGGAGGAGTCCCTGAAGGGCGAGAACGAGGTTTTCCTTGAGGGGGGAGACGAAGGAGAACTGACAGTCGATGTCTACCAGACCCCAACCGAAATTATCGTCAAAGCCATGGTGGCCGGAGTGCGGCCGGAGGATCTGGACATTGTCATCTCGCGCGACATGGTCGTTGTCAAGGGCCGGCGCGAGTCAGAGCGCACGATCTCGGACGACAATTACTTCTTTAAAGAACTCTACTGGGGAACTTTCTCGCGAACCATCGTCCTGCCCCAAGAGATTGAACCCGAGGAGGCCGAGGCGACCGAGCGGCACGGACTTATCACTATCCGTCTGCCCAAAGTCAACCGCGAGCGGCAGACCAAACTCAAGGTTAAATCGGTCTAGACGAGACCGCGCCAAGACATTCTTCTTTATGGAATGGGAATGAGGAATGGGAATGAGGTCAGGAATGGGGTCAGCCACTATTTATGGTATAACCCAGTTTATGCCTCGGATCGAACACGTATCGATATAGACGGCCATGTCTACCACACCTTAAATCGTG
>JACOZD010000008.1 GCA_016181525.1 Candidatus Tayloriibacteriota bacterium
TACGAGCGCGCGAAAAAGGAAATCGCGACTCGTTCGGCTCCGGCGACCTATCGGGTGCTCAAGCAGACGACGGTGTACGGCAATCCCCCCGATGAGCCGGAAGTGCTCTGGGAGGGCTCCGACATCACGAAGCTCTGCGAGAAGTATCCGCGTCCGAGCGACCGTCGCATGGACGACCTCTTCCCGACCTTCTCCTGCGGCGACTTCGAACACAAGATTTGGTTCGAGCGCAAGACGGAGAGCGGCTGGGAACACGCCGACGACCCGCGACCCGTGGAATACGGGCGGCGCCGACGCTGGTAGTCCAACAGCACAACATCCGAGGGCTTGTGGGTGAACACTCACAAGCCCTTTCTCTTTTCTTAAATTTTGATTATTGAATTTCATAAAAAGAATTTGCCGCCAAATCTGAAATTCGCTAGAATTCCAGTAGTTCGCAACGCGAACCGAAAAACTTGAAATTGTCATCGGTGCGGCTCCGCCGCATTTTCGGATTTTCGCGGGGGGAATTCCTCGCCGCCGCAGGCGGCGAAATGCGTTCGGATTACTTTAAGAATACTGCACCAACGAATGACTCCGGTCAGTTTTGGAAAGAGAAATCGTTAGCCCAAATAAAAAGCCCTCAGCGGAAATGAAAATTTCGTTGAGGGCGTCTGATAATTTTGCCGCGGAGCGGAGATACGGGTTTTTACTGCCAAGGGCTACTAGCGCACTTGCAAGCGGTAGAATTTTACTTCGTTATCAATCGGCGCACTGGCAATGCAATCGAGCAGGCCGTCGCCGTCCAAGTCGGCCGTGGTTAAAGTGAAATTCGAATCCGCCGCCCATGGCCTCGCAAGATTTGTAGAGCTTTGCAATACAAAATCATAAACCATGTCTGTGCATCGCCACGAGATGTTAACATATCCGCCAAAGACGTATACATTAAGCTTTGGCCCAACCACAACTTCATCGTCAGCAACTCCGCTCGATTCGAGCTCAATGTTGTTGGTGACACTTGGGTTAGTAGCATCAAGCTGTGTGATCAGGTAACTAAATAGATACGGCGCAGCGAGAGTTACACGCCATGTCCTTGTTTCAGCTACCCATTCTCGCACGAGATGATTAGCGGTGAGAGGGCCGGCCGTTTCTAGGTTTCCGGCACCGTTTATGCGCAAGACGGAGTGAAAGACAATCTGGCCGTCAATTGTTACCTTGTTGGTTAGTGTTGCGCCCGAGAAACGCTCTGAATCCAAAGCCGTATCTGCCGAGACCGCCTCGAGCACTAAATTGGTGATCTCAACGTCAGCAAATACTTTTCCATCATCGGGATTTAAAGATACCCGTTCCAGTATATTTGTCTCAAGACTGCTTCTCGTTTTACCATAAGCATTTGCTTCACCATAACCAAGAGCATAATGTCTCTGTGCTCCTCCCACAGGTACAGGTTTAGCAAATGCTTGGCCAACAACGTCAACGCTAGGCCAAAAAGCAATTACACCGCGGGCTACACCGATGGCCCGACCACAATCGGTATCTACTTCCGTTTCACCGAGAGGACAGCTGGCGTAGATGGGATGCGTCTGTCGGCACTGTTCAAGTGCAGCAGTACAGTCTGTTCCATGTGTTTCTGCCAGTGCCGCCACGTTAATGACATTGCCACTTTGAACCCATTTAGAGAGACCGTCAACTGTACGGAGCACAATGTTCATAGTGCACACAAAGGCCGGACTCTTTTCCGGCGGCTCCGGTGGGTCCCCTGCCATCGCATTGGGTAAAAAAACAGTTGAGCAGAGTAGGTTTATTGACCAGAAAATACGCAATGAGTTCATTTATTATTTTCCTTTCTTTGACGAGGTACTGAATCTATTGTTGATTATATGTGTTCTCGCGGGATACGTCAACAGCAATCTTGTAAGAGCCCGGCTTCTCTTGCGTCTTTATATATGACCCGAAAAGTGGGATAATAATCAGGCCAATTAGCAGTACAATCATAGTATAATCATAAAAATATGAAGAAAATTATCATCATTTCACTCTTAGCCTTTTCGCTGGCGGCTATACCCGCCGCGGAGGCCAAGGTCCTCTCGCTTAAGGACTTTGTGGAGGTTTTAATTAATTTGGGAATTATCCGAGGAGACAAGGCGGACCAGGCCCGCGATGTCGCCGTTAATGCCTCAGCGAACAAGGAATGTTTTACCTTTTCTAAAAATTTGCGAATCGGAGATACCGGCAGAGATGTTGCGAAGTTACACTATTTTCTTGCTAAAGAAGGATTTAAAGGTGAGACAAACGGCGAAGACAGTGAAGATGTTTATTCGGAGGTAACGGCGGCCGCGGTCTCCGGTTTCCAGCAAAAATATCGGGCCGAGATTCTCTCTCCAGTTAGCCTGCCGTTCGGCACCGGCTTTGCCGGCCCGGCCACTCGAGCCAAACTGAATGCCCTTTACGGCTGCAGAGACGACTCGGCTTACAAGATTACGCCCGAGTCCCTCGGCTCCGCCCAAGTGGGCAAGTTCTATCAAACTAAACTCAAGCTCCATGGGGTTAAAAACAGCGGCACCGCTCTCTGGGACATGGCCCCGGGCAGCAAGATGCCGCCCGGATTGACTCTGACCATGCGCGGAGCGGTCTGCCTTACTCTGGTTCCGCCTCTTGGAGGTTTCTGTCTCGGCAGTGTCGAAGGCATGATTTACGGCACGCCGAAGGAAGCGGGTACGTTCAAGTTCACTGTTAAAGCTCTCTCCGAAGGAAGCTCTTCGGAAACGAGGCAGACCTACGCTCTGGATATTAAAGAAGCAAGCGAAGTCTCGATTAAAATTATCCGCCCGGTAGACGGGGCCGTCTTCCCGCTCGGCTCGACCCAGACTGTCGCATGGCGACTCAATTTGCCTAAGATTTATGATGAGGTCTGGGTGGCTCTGTTTCTGACCGAGGGACCAACTTCCGGAGAAATCGGTCTAAAGAAAGCCGAGCGCGGTCAAGATTCGATGAGAATTAAGTTTGAGAGTGTGGCTCAAGGCGACGTAGTAATGTCCCTCGCTCCCGGCAAATATCGCATCAAAGCCGTTGTCTATGATCTTTTGCCCTGTCTTGGGCTTTGCCCTCCGTCTCCGGACAATGCCGGAAAGGCAAAGGTTATTGCCGAAGACATTACCGGTTACATCACTGTCTCTGACTTTTCATCCGCCAAGATTCAGGTAATCTCGCCGAACGGCGGCGAGTCTTGGGTCAAGGGCTCTACTCAAGTTATTCGCTGGAGAAGCACTCCCAAACTTCCGCGCCCGTACTTCCCGGGCCTCGAGGAACCCCTCAATTCTAGAACGTCTAGAACAAGTGTAGTAGCTCTTGAGATATTTGATATCAGTCTCTACCCTTACTACCCGCCTTGCAACACTGAACCTTGTCCGCTCTATCCCTCCGAGGGGCCGTTTACCATTGTCAGAGGTATTTCCAATACCGGAGAGTATCCTTGGACGGTAGGAAAAGTCATGGACACTAATCGGATAGTTTCTGACCGAGAGTACTTAATAGAGATTTGCTGGAGCGGGACAAGCGTCTGCGACCGCGGTGACAAGCCGTTCAAAATCTATTCACAATCCGTCAATCGCCCGCCGGTAATTGAGTCCGTCTCGGGACCGACAGTTCTTTCGGCGGGGGAGAGCGGAACCTGGACAGTTAAAGCTCATGACCCGGAAAACGGCTACCTCGCCTACACCGTCAACTGGGGCGATACAACGGCTGTGCCTCGGAGTTCTGCCGAATCCGGCGTCAGTCAGACGACTTCCTTTACTCACTCCTACGCTTACCCCGGTAATTACACCATCACTTTTACCGTTGCCGACAACGTCGGCCAGAAAGCCGTTGTCACTGAAACTGTCCAGGTCGGAGAGGCCGTGTCCGGTTATGGCAACTTGTTCGTGAAAGTTCTTGAGGGCGGGATTGTCTGTATCACCACTCCCTGCGAGTTTCCGCTTTCCGCGGCCTCGGTTTCGATTTATGACGCTTCCGGCCGGCTGGTTGAGGAAGAGAAAACTTCTGCTGACGGCGCTGCCCGTTTTAGCGGCTTGGCCGCCGGCCTTTATACCTTGAAGGTTTCGCTGGAGGGTTTTGCTTCAGCCAGCCAGACTGTCAGGGTTTCGGCTGACACTACCACGGAGGCTAACATCCGACTCATCCTGTCCAGCCGACCGGCCTCTGGTCTCTCCTACACGGTAAGCACCAATAAATCGAGCTATGGCTCGAACGAGAAGATGGAGATTACAATAAGAGCCGTCAACAGAAGCTCTGAAAACCGGACTCTCAACTGGAACAACGGTTGTCAGGTCAGTTACGTTATCGGCTCATTTGACTCGAGCGAGAATATGGTCTGCACCCAGGCCCTGACGGCTGTCACTATCCCCGCCGGCGGCTCTTATACCTGGAGGGTTACTCACGACTTCACCAGAAATCCAATTACTCCCGGCACCTACAAGCTTATTGGCAAAGTCATCGGCTACGGCTCGGCCGAGACCTCGGTTCTCATTGTCGGCGCTCCGGAGTAATTTTCTCCTT
>JACOZD010000005.1 GCA_016181525.1 Candidatus Tayloriibacteriota bacterium
ATTCTAAAAGACGGACTCCTTTTCTTCCCTACCCGTTCCAGTCGAATTTTGAGCATAGCGGCATGATACTAACAGAAAGAGAGTGACCGGGCAAGTGTGATATAGTTTGATAAATGCCTCGCCAGAAAAAATTTCTCAAAGAGAAAACACTTGCGACTCTTACGGGTGAAATCTCGGTGACCGGCAAGGGCATCGGCTTCTTTAGTCACCGGGATTTCGAACGAGACGTCAGGATTGAAGAGGAATATTTAAACTGCGCCCTAAACGGCGACACTGTCCGACTCCGACTGCTGCCTACCAAGAGAGACAGTCAGCATTTGGGTGAGGTTGCGGCTGTCCTCAAGCGCGCCAAGACGGAGTTTGTGGGAGTGCTCGAGGTTGAAAGGGGCTCGATGTATCTGCGTCCGGACGATAAGCGCTTTTATACAGACCTCCTCATCCACCCGCACCAAACCGCCGGCGGCAAAAACGGCTACAAAGCCCTGGTGCGCATGCACCCATGGACTGACAGGAAGAAAAACCCCACGGCCGAGGTCGTGAAAATTATCGGCAAAAAAGGCGAACACGAGACCGAGATTCAGTCCATCATCCTCGAGCGCGGTTTTGCCGCCGAGTTCCCGCCCGCCGCTCTGGAGGAAGCGCGGAGAATTAAAAGAAGAGAAGAAGAAGAAGAAGAAGAAGAACGGCGTCTGCCTCCCGAGAAAAAGAGGCGCCGAGACTTTCGCGGCGTGCCGACCTTTACCATCGACCCTGCCGACGCCAAGGACTTTGACGACTCGCTCTCGGTGCGTCCCCTCGGCGAGAACAAAGTGGAGGTGGGAGTGCACATCGCCGACGTCTCTCACTATGTAGTCGAAGGAACCGCTCTCGACAAAGAGGCGGAGCGGCGCGGTTTCTCCATCTACCTCGTTGACCGCACCGTCCCCATGCTCCCCGAAATCCTCTCCAATGACCTTTGCAGTTTAAACCCGCGTCAAGACAGACTGGCCTTTTCGGCGGTTTTTGAACTGAAGCGTGACGGCGAGTGGAAAATCGAGAGGCGATGGCTCGGCCGGACGATTATCCATTCCGAAAAGAGGTTCACTTACGAAGAGGCGGAAGAAGTTTTGGACAGCAAAAAAGGAAAACTTTTAAATGAACTCGAACTGGTTCGGGAGATTGCCGATTTTCTTCGAGAGGAGCGATTTCGCCGCGGCGCTGTCGACTTTGAGCAAGATGAGGTTCGTTTTGAGCTGGCCGAAGACGGTACGCCCCTGCGCGTTTTCAAGAAACCGCGTCTCCAGACCCACAAACTGATTGAGGAGTGGATGCTCCTCGCCAACCGCTCCGCGGCCAACTTTATGTTCCACCGCCGAGGCGGCAAGGAGGAGCTCTACCCTTTCATCTACCGCATTCACGACTACCCCGACCCCGAGAAAATCGCCGAGCTCAACATCTTCCTTAAAGCCCTCGGCCACGAGCTCCCCCTCGAGAGGCGCGGGGTGGTGACCGGCCGGAGCCTCCAGAAACTTTTCGAGGACATCAAGGGCAAACCTTTTGAGTCTCTGATTAAGACGGCGGCCCTCCGCTCCATGGCCAAGGCCGCCTACTCCACGTTGAACATCGGCCACTTCGGTCTGGCCTTCGAGCACTACACCCACTTCACCTCGCCCATCCGGCGCTATGCCGACCTTTTGGTTCATCGCCTTATGGCCAAGAAACTGGCCGACCAGAAAATCGCCAGAGAGGAGTTTGCCGCTTACGAGCGGCGGGCCGCCGACGCTTCGGAGAAGGAGATTGCCGTGGCCGAGGCGGAGCGTGCCTCAATCAAGTACAAGCAGACGGAGTTCATGCAGGCGCGGGTAGGAAAGATTTTTGAGGGTATGGTCTCCGGCATCACCGAGTGGGGTCTGTATATTGAGGAGGGAGAGACCAAGGCCGAGGGCATGGTCCGGCTCTCTTCTCTCACCGACGACTACTATCTTTTAGACGAGAAAAATTACTGCCTAGTAGGAGAGCGCTCGAAAAAGAAGTACTCCTTGGGCGACAAAGTCCGATTCCGGGTTAAGTCGGCGGACGTTGATAGAAAAACAATAGATTACGAACTAATTAACACGACACCGATACACAAATGAATGCGAATGCCGCAAATATTCACGTTCTTATTCTTAAATTCATTAAATTCATTCGTGTCGGGTCATTTCGCCACCTTCACCGCCTCATCTAATTTAACCGAGAGCACTCTTGAAAAACCCTCACTCCCCATGGTTACCCCGTAAAGCGCGCCGGCCCGAGACATGGTCTCGCGGTTATGGGTAATGAGAATAAGCTGGGAGACAGCCGCCAAATTCTCCACCATGTCGCCATAGCGGCGCGAGTTGGCCTCGTCCAGGGCGGCGTCGGTCTCGTCCAAGACAAGAAAAGGCGGGGGCTTGACCTGCGAGACAGCGAAAATCAAGGCGATTGAGGTCAAAGCCCGTTCGCCGCCGGAGAGAGCCTCAAGGGTGCGAATCTTTTTGTGCGGCAAGAAAATCTCAATCTCAATACCCGCTTCCTTCTCCTTCTCCGCCTCCGGCGGGGCCGAGGCAAGGAGAACTTCCTCAAGCTCTATCCTCACTCTCTTCCCGGGCTTCTCGAGAACCAGAGCAGCCGTGCCGCCCCCGAACATGAGAGCGAAAAATTTTTGAAACTCGACGTTGATTCTCTGGAGCCCTGCCTCAAACTCTTGACGCAGTTTCTCCCCGAGCGAGCGGATTAACTCTCGGAGCGAGCCGGCTGATTTCTCAAGGTCGGAGAGTTCCCTTTCGAGGTAAGCGTCTCTCTCCTTGGCCTCGCGATACTCCCCTTCCACCTCGGCCCCGCCGCCGCCGGCCTCCTCCAATCGAAGCTTCATCTTCTCCAGCCGGCGGCGGCGCAGGAGTTGTTCCTCTCTCTCCTCGACCCTTGCCTCGATTTGAGTGCCGGCAAAGTTCAGAGCCTCGCGGCCGCAGATGGCGGCCGCCTCGCCAAGCTCGCGCTTAAACTCCGCCTCCTCGAGCGAGAGCTTCTCCCTAGCCGCCTCGGCCGCAGAAAGGCGCATGGCCGTCTGGCTCTCGGCCGCCTGAATGCGCCAAATCTCCCGTTCGGCCCGGCGGCCGCCCTCTTTCTCTCGCTCCAGTTTCTCTCTCTCCAAAGCAATCTGACGGCCGAGGCCGTCTTCCGCCTCGGCGGCAAGCCGAAACTTTTCAGCCAAAGAATCCTTGAGAGCGTAAAGTTTTTTGCGCTCATCATCTCTTGAACGCTGCCCAGCCGCCGTCTCCCGTTCGGCCGAGAGAAAGGAAGAGATGAAACGGCGGACGGCGGCTAGGGCCGACTTCAAAGCATTGAGGTCAGTCTGCCGCTCGGCCTCAAGCACTCGCTCGGCCACTGCCTCGGCAAAGCCCTCAAGTTTGCTTAAAGGCACCTTTCTGCCTTCTGGCTCCGAACCTTCGGCCTGGACCTTCTCCTCGGCGGAGAGCTCGCCTTCCACTCGGCCGAGGCTTCGGGAAATCGCGTCTTTTTCCTCTCTGGCGCGGCGAAGTTTCTCTTCAAGCTCGGAAACTTTTTCTCTCCCTTTGACAAAGTTCTCGGAGGTCTCCAAGGCGGCCTTGGCCTTGGCCAGTTCCTTCTTAAGCGAGGCAAGCTCGGCGGCCGGGCCGGAGAGTTCGGCCCCGACCTCCCGGCGGCGGCCGGTCAGATAAATTTCCTCTCGTTTAAAGTATTGCCGGTAGGCGGCGGCGAGCTCGGCGCGCAGGGTTCTAGCACGGCTCACCTTCTCCATCTGCCGGCCGAGAAAGCGGAGGTGCGGGGCGATTTCTCTGCGCAGAGACTCGACCTGCTTCACGTTTTCCTCGGTCTTCTCGAGTTTTTTCTCGCTCTCCCGCTTTTTGTACTGGTAGATTTTGAGCCCCATGGCTTCCTCGAGAATCTCGCGGCGCTCGGCGGACGTGGTCGAGAGCATCTTGTCGGCCTCGCCCTGGGAAATGATGTGATGACCCGAGGGGCCGATGCCGGCGCCGGACAGGAGCTCTACAACGTCGCGCAGGCGCACCGTGGAGCCGTTCAGGTAGTAATCGCTCACCCCGTCGCGGTGGACCACCCGCTCAATGGTTACCTCCTCGAAGTCAACCGGCAAAAGCCGACTTTTGTTGTCGAGAACAATTTTGACCGAGGCCCGGCCGACTCTAGGCAGGGTCCGGCCGCCGTTCCAAATCAGGTCCTCGCCGCGCTTGCCCCGCAGGGACTTCATAGACTGCTCTCCCAAAACGAAAGAGATGGCCTCGGCCACGTTGGACTTGCCGGAGCCGTTCGGGCCGACTACAGCCGTGACCGGAGTGGCAAATTGAAAGTCGCTCCTTTTGGCGAACGACTTGAAACCGTTGAGCTCCAAGCTCTTGAGATACATTGGCAAAATATTACCCCCTTTTCGTCAGCAAAAAAAGCCGTTCACCAACCTTTCTCCTTGAGCGCCCGGGCGGCGGCCTGCTGTTCGGCGTCCTGTTTGGACTTGCCTTGGCCCTGGGCCACAAAGTTTTTGCCGAGGTAAACACCCACGGTAAAGAGTTTGTCGTGGTCCGGCCCCTCCTCCTTCACGGTCGTGTAGGTCGGAGTGATACCCGCAATGTCCTGGGCCTTCTCCTGAAAGAGACTCTTCGAGTCAATCCATGTTCCCTTTTTGATAATCCCGTCAATCAAAGGAAAGATGTGCACAGCCACGAAATGTTTGACCGCGCCGTATCCGGAGTCGAGAAAGATGGCTCCCACCAGAGCCTCGAAGGTGTTGGCCAAGATTATCTGTCTGGCCCTACCTATGTCCTTGACCTCGCCGCGCGAGAGAAGAAGATAGTCGTTCATCTTAAGCTCCGAGGCCACGCCGGAGAGGGTGATGGCGTTTACCAAAGCGCTCCGGTAAGAGGTCATCTCGCCCTCGGTGGAGCCGGGGTAGTGTTCGTAGAGATACTCGGTCACCGCGAGCTCGAGCACGGCGTCGCCCAAAAACTCCAGCCGCTCGTTGTGCCCTAAGTGATAAGCCCGATTTTCGTTGATGTAGGAACGATGAGTAAAGGCCTGCCGCAGCAAGTCCTTGTTTTTAAAACTGAAGCCGATGTTTTTTTCAAACCCTTCGAAGTTCATTTTTTGCGCGATTTCTTCTCAATATTAGAACTGCTTTTGCCAAGAAGCATGTGGATGGCCTTGGTGACGATGGGCAGAATATCATTATAGAAGTTAAGCTCCACGATGTCTTTAAGCTTAAACCAAGCGGCATCGTCCAGCCCGCCGGACTTTTTAAGCTTCAGTTCTTCGAACGGCGCCTCGGCGAAAAAGTAGATGACTTGTTTGCGAATCTTGCCCTTCTCCGGGTCGGAGGCCACGTACTCATTTTTACCAAGCTCCTCCTTGACGGCAATCTCCAGGCCAATTTCCTCATTGATTACCCTCTGGACGCCCTTTTTGACGTTTTCTCCCGCCTCCAAATGCCCTTTGGAGAGCGTCCAGTGGCCAAAGACATCGTGGACTAAAGCCAGATAGGTCTCACCCCCGCTTACAGCCGCCACCACCGCCCCGGCCAGAGTCTCCGTCGGATACTTGCTTGGGTCATTCTCCTTTTTGCGGGGCGAGCTGTCTGCCTTGCCCGGCTCGCCAATCTCCTTGTATACCGCCCCCAAAACGCCGTTCACAAACTTGCCGCTGTTGTCGCCGCCGAAGGTCTTGGCTAGTTCAATGGCCTCGTTGATAGCCACCTTGGCCGGCACCTCTTCGCGGTCCGCGAAAAGCAGTTCATACAGTCCGATGCGAAGGATATTGCGGTCGACGATGGAAATCTTCTCGAGCGGCCACTCGGGCGCCGCTTTTTCGATAATCTTGTCCAGGTCGGGGCGCTTGACCAAAACACCATTAAGGAGGCCAGTGATGAATGACGACTCCTCGAGACCGGGAGCAAACTCCTTCATATTGCGCTTGAGGATTCCCAGAGCGTCAGAGTCTCCCAGGCGATTGAAGTCCCACTCAAAGAGTGTCTGAAGAACGGTTGATCTTGCAAGGTGCCTGTTGGCCATGATTAGCTTGTAGCTGGTAGCTTGCCTAGCCCGTGCCGACGGCCCGTCGGCCGAGGGTAGCTTGTAGGAAAGAACAAATAAAGAACCCTTTTTATTTTTGACCTAGTTTTTCTTTCTCCTTCTTTTTGTTCTCTTTTTTGGAAATTTTGGCAGTATTGTCTATGACCTGCCGGCCGCGGTACTTGCCGCAATTCGGACAAACCGAGTGACGCGGGCAGAGAGAACCGCACTCCGGACAGACGGTCAAAGGCAATTTGCCTAGAGCGTGATGCGACCGGCGATTGCCGGTATGAGAGCGAGTATGTCGCATCCTTACTACCATAATTTTGAGTATACATCAAAATCTCAAAGAAGGAAACTCCTCCGGTGAATGGGACAGATGCCATGGAGAGAGATTCTGGCGTAGTGTTCCTTGGTGCCATAACCCTTATGCCTTTCGAAACCATAGAGCGGATAACGCTTGGCTACGGCTGCCATCCTCCGGTCTCGGCGGACTTTGGCCACAATCGAGGCCAAGGCGATGACCGGGATGGTTTCATCACCTTTAACGACAGTCTCCTGATAAATAAAGCGTCGCGGAGCGGAGAGACCGCCGTCGAGGAGAACCAGCGACTCTGCCGGCGGCAGGCGCAGGCGGCCGAGGGCGCGCGAGACAGCCAGGCGCAGGGCCGCTCTCATGCCAATCTTGTCTAGTGAGAAGACCGAGATAAAAGAGAGGGCGTAGGAGACGGCGCCTTCGGCCGCGAGGGCCATTATTCGACCGAACCAGCGCTCTCTCGCCGCCGCGGAGAGTTTTTTGGAATCCTTAATCTCACCCAGAATGCGGCTGAAGTTCCTATCGACTTTTAGGGCACAGACCGCCAAAGGCCCGGCAATTGGACCGCGCCCGACTTCGTCCACGCCAACAACGTACCTGAAGGCCGACGAACCGTTCATCTTTTCATTATACACATA
This sequence comes from Candidatus Tayloriibacteriota bacterium, assembly GCA_016181525.1. Taxonomy (GTDB): domain Bacteria; phylum Patescibacteriota; class Minisyncoccia; order Phycocordibacterales; family JACOZD01; genus JACOZD01. The sequence continues at coordinate 7,008 of JACOZD010000005.1, forward strand.
TGATAAGATAGTTTTATGCGGCCGGATTTCGTACATTTGCATACCCACTCCCACTACTCCCTCCTCGGCGCTCTGCCCAAAGTTCCAGACTTGGTGGCCCGAGCCAAAAAGGAGGGTCTGACGGCTCTCGCTTTAACCGACAACGGCAATCTCTACGGCGCCATCGAGTTCTATAAAGAGTGTCAGAAGCAAGGGCTAAAGCCCGTCCTCGGCCTCGACGCCTACCTTGCTCCCCGCGGGCGAAAAGATAAGCAAAGCGGCATTGACAATCGCCCGAGCCGCTTAGTCCTCCTGGCCAAAAACGAGGAGGGCTACCGCAACCTTCTTAAAATCGTTACTCTCTCCAATCTTGAGGGTTTTTACTACAAACCGCGTCTTGACCGAGAGCTCCTCGAAGCTCACGCCGGCGGGCTCATAGCCGTCGCCTCGTTTCTGGGGAGCGAGCTCTCCGCCTTTCTGGCAGCCAGAGAGGCAAGCCGCGCCAGAGAAGTCAGCCGGTGGTACAAAAAGCTTTTCAGCGAAAACTTTTTCCTCGAGGTCGGCAAGTATCCGGAGCTCGATATCGGCCTCGCCCGTTTTCGGGCCACCTTGAACTTCGCTTCCGACGAGGGCCTGAAAACGGCGGCCGGCCGGGAAATTTTCTATCTCTCCCCCGCCGACCGCGAGGCCTGGCAAACCCTGGCTCTGGTCGGCGGCAGCGCCGAGGCCATCGAGCGCTCTTCGAACGAGGCCTCGGACTTCTCCTTCTACTCGAGAGAGGCCATGGCTAGAGAGCACGCCGACTGTCCGGAGACCCTAATAACAAGTTCTCTCATCGCCGAGCAATGCGACCTCAAGCTCAAGATCGGCTCCTGGGTCTTCCCTGACGTCGCGACCGAGCCGGGCGAGAATTATGACCAAACACTCCGGAAACTGGTGGAAAGAGGCCTGCGAGAGAAGGGCCTCGCCTTGACCGACGAGGTAAGGAGGCGAGTGGAACACGAGCTTAAGGTCATCGCCAACAAGGGTTATGGACCGTATTTCTTGGTAGTGGCCGACCTTCTTGACTATGCCCACAAACGAGGAATTCTCACCACCATCCGCGGCTCGGTGGCCGGCTCATTGGTCACCTACTTGGCCGGCATCACTAATGTCAATCCTTTGGACTACAATCTGCCGTTCGAGCGCTTTCTTAATCCCGAGCGGCCTTCGCCTCCGGATATCGACATGGACTTCGCCGACAACCGCCGGGAGGAAATGATTGAGTACGTCAAGGTGAGCTACGGCGCCGACAAAGTCGCTCAAATCGGCACCTTCGGCACCATGATGGCGCGCGGGGCGGTCCGGGACGTGGCCCGAGCCCAGGGCTTCCCTTACAGCGTCGGCGACCGCATCTCCAAGCTCATCCCCATGGGGAGCCAGGGCTTCCCCATGACCATTGACCGGGCCATGGAGCTTGTGCCGGAACTCAAAAAAATCTACCGGGAGGAGCGCGAGGGCAGACAAATCATCGACATGGCTAAAAAAATCGAGGGCTGCGCCCGGCACATCTCGGTCCATGCCGCCGGCGTGGTCATCTCGCCGAGGCCCTTAATCGAGTTCGTGCCCCTCCAGCTCGACCCCAAGGGAGGAAAACTGATAACCCAGTACGACATGCACGCCGTCGAGGACGCGGGGCTGCTCAAGTTCGACTTTCTCGGCATCAAGAACCTCTCCATCCTGGCCGACTCGGTAACCTTGGTGAAGAAATTGGAGAACCGCGAGATTGATATCGAAGGAATCCCTCTCGACGACAAAAGGACCTTCGAGACGCTCTCTCGAGGCGAGACAGTGGGGCTCTTTCAGCTTAATGGGGCGGGGCTGACCAAGTTCCTCTGCGACCTCCGGCCGACCTCTATCCACGACATCAACGCCATGGTGGCCCTCTATCGGCCCGGGCCGATGGAGTCTATCCCCCGCTACATCGAACGCAAGAATAACCCCCGAACGGCCTCTCGCCCAAAAAGGCCGAGGAGCTCTGGATGTTGATCGAGCCCTTTGCCGCCTACGGCTTCAACAAGGCCCATGCCGCCAGTTACGGCCGAGTGGCTTATCAGACCGCTTACATGAAAGCCAATTTCCCCGCCATCTATATGTCGGCGGTGCTGACCGCCGACTCCGGCGACGTCGAAAAAATCGGCGAGATTGTGAACGAATGCAAACGCATGGGTATCCCTGTCCTCCCGCCCTCGGTCAATGAGAGCTCGACTGGCTTTACGGTGGTCAAGGACGACGGGCCTGACAAGATTCGATTCGGCCTGACCACCATCAAAAACTTCGGCGAGGCAGTAGCCCGCTCCATCATCGAGGCGAGAGAACGCGGCGGCAAGTTCAAATCCCTTTCCGATTTCCTCCGGAGAATCAAAGACCGAAACCTGAACAAAAAATCGCTCGAGTCGCTGGCCAAATCCGGCGCTCTGGACGAACTCGGCGAGCGGGGGGCCATGCTCGGCAACCTCGAGTACCTTCTCGAGTATCACAAAGAGACGGCCAAAGAGATAGCGAACCAGGACTCGCTTTTCGGCCTGACGGCCGCGGAAGATGCACCTCTTCGTTTGTCACAGGTGCCGCCGGCAACCACGACTGACAAACTCTCTTGGGAGAAGGAACTCTTGGGACTGTATCTCTCTGGGCACCCGCTGGACAAGTACCGCGAGGTCCTGGCCAAGCGCGAGCTTAACATCAAGCGCGCCAAAGAAGAACTTAAAGAGGGGATGATTACGGTTCTCACCGGCATGGTGGAGGAAACCAAAACCATCTTCACCAAAAAGAATGAGAGCATGTGCTTCCTGCGGATGGCCGATTTCAACGACTCCATCGAGACGGTTATATTCCCCAAGGTTTATGAGGAGTTTAAAAAGATGCTCGTGCCGGAGAAATGTCTGGCTATTCGCGGCCGAATTTCGCACCGAAACGGCGCCGTCTCCATAATTGCCGACCGCATCAAGGCCCTGACCTAAAAACTTCTGCTGTGCAAGACTTGCTGTGCAACACCGAGTGTGCAACACTCGGTGTTGCACTATCCGTTCATTTATCGGCCAAGTTCTGATATTATTTTTCCATGAACGAAGAAAAGCTCTCCCGCGCCCGGCACTCGCTCTCTCATCTCTTGGGGGCGGCCGTGCTAGAACTTTACCCCGGCGCCAAGAACGCCATCGGCCCGGCCATCGCCACCGGCTTTTATTACGACTTCGACCTGCCCTCGCCCGTCTCCGACTCCGCCCTGCCGAAAATCGAAAAAAAGATGCGCGAGCTGGCCAAAGATTGGGAAATCTTCTCCGAGATGGAGGTTAGCGCGAATGAGGCGCTGAAAGTCTTTGAGAAAAACAAGTACAAGCAAGAGTTAATTGAAGAATTAAGGAACAAGAGAGAAAAAATCACCCTCTACTACTCCGGGCCAAGAGATTCCGTTCCGAGCAAAGATGATTTGCTACAAGCTAAAAGCTACAAGCTAAAAGCTGGTTTCCTAGACCTCTGCAGAGGCGGGCATGCGGACTCAATAAAAGACATTTTGCCCGACAGCTGGAAGCTATTCCGCCTCGCCGGCGCCTACTGGCGCGGCCACGAGAAAAACAAGATGCTCACGCGCATCTATGGACTGGCTTTTTCATCTAAAAAAGAGCTGGAAGAACACGAAAAACAAATGGCTGAGGCGGAAAAGCGCGACCATAAAAAGCTCGGCCGGGAGCTTGACCTCTTTCTCTTTTCGGAACTGGTCGGCGCCGGTTTGCCTCTCTGGACTCCAAAGGGAACACTTATCCGAGATCTCCTGGACGATTACGTTTGGGAACTGCGCCAAGCCAAAGGTTACCGGCGGGTGACTATCCCCCATCTCACCAAAAAAGAACTCTATGAAAAAAGCGGCCACTGGCAAAAGTTCAGAAACGAGCTTTTCATCATCAAAAGTCGTGAGGGTCACACCTTCGCTTTGAAACCTATGAACTGCCCGCACCATATCGAAATCTTCAGACGTAAACTCTGGAGCTATAGAGAGCTGCCGGAGCGCTACGCCTCAACCACTATGGTCTATCGCGACGAGCAGACCGGAGAACTCTCCGGAATCACCAGGACCAGGAGCTTTACCCAGGACGATGCTCACGTCTTTTGCCGGATGACGCAAATCGAGAAGGAATTCGGGAACATCTGGGATATCGTTCAAACTTTTTACCGGACCTTCGGTTTTGAACTCAAGGTCAGACTGTCCTCCCATGACCCGAAGCAGATGGAAAAATATCTCGGCACGGAGGAAGGATGGAGAAAATCGGAGTCAATCCTCGAAAATATAGCCCGCCAAAAGAATACTAAGTTCGAGGAGGCGGTTGGTGAGGCCGCCTACTACGGCCCGAAGATTGATTTCCTTGGCATTGACTCCCTCCGGCGGGAGTGGCAGGTGGCCACCATCCAGCTTGACATCAATCAGCCGGAACGCTTCGACCTCCATTGCGTCAATGAAAAAGGCGAAAAAGAGAGAATCGCTCTAATCCACGCCGCCATTATGGGCTCCATCGAGCGTTTTCTCTCGATTTATATCGAGCATACAGGCGGCGCCTTCCCCCTCTGGCTGGCACCGGTCCAGGTCGCTGTCCTCCCCGTCTCCGAAAAGCAATCTGCCTACGCCGAGAAAGTCTCTCTGACCCTGAAGGAGGCTGGCATCAGAGCCGAGCTAGACATCTCAAATGAGACATTGGGCAAGAAAGTGCGCCAGACAAAACTCGCCAAAATCCCCTACTGGCTGGTGATTGGGGAGAAGGAGGCGGCCGCGAAGACCGCTGCCATCGAGAGCCGCGACCGCGGCTCTCTCGGCGCAAAAACTATTGAAGAAGTAAAGAAACTCTTGTTAAAAGAGACAAAAGAAAGACGGCAGTAGCAAAAATACAAAAATGCTCACATAAGCGCGATCGCGCTTATGTGAGCATTTGAAAAAAGCCTCGGCCTCGAATCTTCAATTTTAAATCTTCAATCTCATTAAATCTTAGATGCCGCTGCCCGACGGAATAAGAGAGTGACGATAGCCAGAAGAAGGAGCATGATGAGGAGGATGATGATGCCGAGCGGCGAGAAGATGGAGAAGGCCGCGGCGGATGCCTTGTCTCTCTCTACAAAGACAGCATTGCTGCAAGGGCGACTGATAGTGCCGCCGCCAGAGGTGATATTAACCAGAGCGGTCTTTGAACCGTCTTCGGAGTAAACTTTGGAAACCGCGTTCTGGTCGCCGATTAGGCCATCGCTGCCGCTCCAAGAGTAAGTGTAGGCGCCGGTCCCTCCCGAGGCGCGGGCCGACCAGACCACCGCCTCGCCCACTTTGACGTTTGTAACATCGGCCGCGCAGGAGCCATCAAGCGCCGCGGCCGGAGGAGGCGGGAGCGGACGGCGAGGCGGTGGAGGCGGGACAGGACGACTGACCAAAACCGAGTTTGTGCAGACCGCCGACGACGACTCCGCACCGGAGGTGACGGAGACGGTGGCAAACTTGCGCCCCGGAGAGGTATAGATTTTGGGAACGACTCGGCTCGCGCCGAAGAAAGAGTCCGTACCCGTCCAGGAGTAGATGTAAGCGCCCGAGCCGCCGGAAATCAGCGCTACCCACGAAACGGGGCGGCCGATGCGGATGTTCGCGGCGTCAGCAAAACAATTGACTTTGAGAGCGGAGACTTCTGCGCCCGCCACCACAGCCGAACAGGTCTGGGAGGCCGACTGGACTCCGGAGGTAACGGTAACTGTGGCGAGCTTCACTCCCGGCGAGGTGTAATGTTTGACCACGGAGCTCCCGCTGCCGGAGAGTCCGTCGGTGCCGCTCCAGAAGTAATTATGAAAACCGCTGCCGCCCGAAACCGAGGCAATCCAGGTCAAGGTTTGATTGGGTGAGATGGCAGCCGGGGCCGGCTGGCAATTGACCGCTAGAGTCGGAGTAAAATCGTTTACCGCGACACTGGGCGAGCAGGTAGCGCTAGTGCTCTGGCCGCCGGAGGCGACGGTAACCGTGCCGATTTTGACCCCCGGAGTTTGATAGGTGGTAAAGACATTGGCCGTCCCGCCCGAAAGCCCGTCGGTGCCACTCCAGAAATAGTTGTAGAAGCCGGAGCCGCCGGAGACAAAGGCCTGCCAGGTGACGCCTCCGCGGACATTCACGCTCGCGACATTCGGCGAGCAAGAGGCAAAAAGCGGCTGAACGAAGGGAGAACTCGCGATGTTGACCGAGTTCTCGCAATGGCGAGTGATTGATTCGCTCCCGGAGACGATAATCACGGCGGCGGTTTTTATCCCGGGCGCGCCGTAGGTCCAAGAGAGACTGCGGCCGGCGCCCGAAAGCCCGTCGGTGCCGCTCCAGCTGACCGCGGATGAGCCGGCGCCGCCCCAGATGGAGGTGCTCCAAGAAACAATCTCACCCACCCGAGCCGAGCTCGGCTGGACGAAGCAGGTGGCATTCAAAGGAGGAACGAGGTTCGGCGGGGGCGGAGGAGGAGGTGGAGGAGGCGGAGGAGGCGGGGGCGGCGGTGGAGTCGGACTCTCTCTCACCTGAACCGCGTTTGAACAGAGAGCCGTAAAGCTATCAGTGCCAGACGTTACGGTCACTTTGGCAGTCTTGGGACCAACCGTCTCATAGGCGATACGGGCGCGGGCGTGATGACCAGTAAGGTCATCAGTGCCCTGCCAGCGATAGGTATAAAAATCAGCGCCGCCGGAAACCTGCGAGAGCCAGACAATCTCTTCTCCCACAAAAGCCCGGCTGACATTGGCGTAGCAAGAAACGGTAAGCGAGGCGGTTTGAGTCATTGACGAAGGCGGAGGAGGCGGGGGCGGAGGATTGAAAACCGGCTGATTGACAAACTCAATATCATCGGAGGTATCGTGGAGGAAGCCGAGGGGATCCAAGAAATCCGCAAAATCAAAAGCCCTGACCGAAAGCGGCAAAGCCAGGGCCAAAAAAACGGCCGTTAAGGAGACAGCGGCTAAGCCAAATTTTTGCCAAAATTCTCTTGGGTGATTCATAGAATTGATTATGCCCCATTATGCCCCGCTTAAAAGGCAAAATATAATTATATATTAAACTTAATTGAATGTCAATGTAAAAAACCCCCAAGGACCGTCCTTGGCGGAGCAATTTTAAACTTAATTGAATGTCAATGTAAAATCGCCAGAAACAAAACGAACCTTTGACACTTGCGGAAGTATCAAAGGTTCGAAGATAAGGGCAAGGTGAGGAAGCGAATACATGGAGCTTCCGCAAGACCTTTCGCATCCCCCACTTTTCTGAAAAAGTGGGGGATGCGAAAGGTGTACCGTTCCTGTAAGGAAACTAAGGCACCAAGTCCTCTGCGAGGAAAGCCCAAAGGTCATCCCACTCCCCGTCCACAACGATGAGGTCGAGCCTGTGGAGGCCGTCGCGCCGATCGACGTACAAGAAACAGCGGCGACAGGCCTTGTCGGTGAAGGCGGAAGAAGCGTTGCCCGGTTCGGCCGCAACAAGGTCTTTGTTGCGGAGTTCTTTGGGCATCTTATCTTCCGGCACCGCTGCCATGAGGCCCAGCAGGTATTGCGGGGCGTTGCGGCAGGGTTGCTTGCTCTCGGCGCGGAGCAGTTCCACATATTCCATTTCGCCGATCATTCGGTCGAAACAGACGAGGTGGAGATTTTTCGCGCCTTGCACCGGCTGAAGCGGTACCGTCTCATTCGTGATGAATGAGTAGTGGCCGTCGTAATGACCGACTCGGATGCCTTCTTCGGCGGTGTTGATGGGTTGGACGTTCGGAAATGAACAGACGATTGCGGATGATTTTTTCGTTGCGGTTTTCATAATTTTTGGAGTTGAGTGTTTTTGTGAGCTGCTTTGAACCGCTTATTTATAAGAAGCTCAAGGCAGCTCACACTCTGCAAAACCGCGCTGTAAAGGGACAAAAGGACCGAAAAACTCCAAGGACCGTCCTTGGCGGAGCCAAATAAGTGATTAAATATCTATGGTAGCGCTTTTGGCGTTGGTTTGGATGAAAGATTTGCGGGCCGGCACGTCCTTACCCATAAGCATGTCAAACACCCTGTCCGCCTCCTCGGCATCCTCGATGGTCACCCGCTTGAGAGAGCGGCGGGCGGGATCCATAGTCGTCTCCCAGAGTTCATCGGCATTCATCTCGCCGAGACCTTTATACCGCTGGATGGAGACCTTATTAGAGTCCTCCTTCTCCTCTTGGCCGAGAGCTTTGACTTTCTCCTCCTCGGTGTAGAAGTAAAGGAGTTCCTTGCCTCTCTTAACTTTGTAAAGAGGCGCCGCCGCAATGTAGATGTAGCCGCCCTCGATGAGGGAACGAAAGTAACGGTAGAAAAGAGTGAGAAGCAAAGTGCGGATGTGAGAGCCATCCACGTCGGCGTCGGTGGCAATGATGACCTTGTGATAGCGCAACTTGGAGAGCTCGAAGGTGTCGCCAATGGCCGTGCCCAAGGCCACGACCAGATTTTTAATTTGCTCGCTCTCGAGCATTCGGTCTAACCGCGTCCGCTCGACGTTCAAAATTTTGCCGCGCAGAGGCAAGATGGCTTGAGTCCGCCGGTCGCGGCCGGTCTTGGCGGTGCCTCCGGCCGACTCCCCCTCGACGATAAAAATTTCGGCCTCGGCCGCGTGGCGCGTCTGGCAGTCGGCGAGCTTGCCCGGCAAGGTCATACCCTCAAGCGCCCCTTTGCGAAGGACCGAGTCCTTGGCCGCCTTGGCCGCCTTTCTGGCCTTGAGAGCCAGGACAACCTTGCCGACAATGGCCCGGGCGTCCTCCGGGTGTTCCTCCAGAAAGGCGGCCAAGGCATCGCCGAAGATGTTCTCCACCAGCGAGCGGGCCTCGACGGTCCCGAGCTTGGCTTTAGTCTGGCCCTCGAACTGCACCTCGCGGAGCTTGACCGAGATGACAGCCGATAGACCTTCGAGGACATCATCGCCGGTAAAGTTATCCTCGCTTTCCTTGATGTAGCCCTTGGACCTAGCGTAGGCGTTCAAGGTCCGGGTCAGGGCGGTTTTGAAACCAGTGACGTGGGTACCGCCCTCGGCGTTATGGGTATTGTTGGCGAAGGCCAGGAGGCGCGAACTCAAGTCGTCAATATACTGGAGAGCAATCTCCACCGACTCATACTCATTCTGGCGGCGCTCCACGTAAAAGATGCGAGGATGCACCGCTTTTTGAAATTGATTGAGATGCTTGACGAGCGAAGCCAGCCCGCCTTCGAAGTAGAAGGTTTCGCTCGGCGCGTCCGGTCTCGCGGGCCGCAAAAAAAACGCATCATCCGGCCACTCCTCTTTTTCTCGCCGCAAGTCGAGGACAGTAATGCGCAGACCCTTGACGAGGTAGGCCTGCTGACGCATGTGACCGGCAATTTTGCTCCAGTCGTAGGCGATTTCTTTAAAAACCTGGGGGTCCGGATCGAAGAGGACGACAGTGCCCGAGAGTTTGGTGCCGCCGATTTTCTTGACCGGCGCCTTGCGTTCGCCGCGTCCATACTCCTGCACATACACGCCCCCGTCTTTGTAAACCACCACTTTCATATAGGCCGAGAGGGCGTTCACCACCGAGGCGCCGACGCCGTGGAGCCCGCCAGAAACTTTGTAACCCTCGCCGCCGAACTTACCGCCGGCATGGAGAGTGGTCATGATGGTCTCCAAAGCCGAAACCTTGGTTTGCTTGTGAACATCAACCGGAATGCCGCGGCCGTTGTCGGCTACCCTGACCCGGCCAGCCGGCAGGAGCGCCACCTCGATCTCGCTGGCGAAGCCCCCCATGGCCTCATCTCGGGAGTTGTCGAAAATTTCCCAAATGAGATGGTGGAGGCCGTCCGGCCCGGTGGTGCCGATGTACATGCCCGGCCGGCGGCGCACCGGCTCGAGGCCTTCGAGGACAGTAATCTCCTCCGCCGTGTATTTGCTCTTATTTTTAGGGGATTTTCGAGCCATAAAAACAAAAAAGTCCAATGCTTTTTCCTTTTAATTTTAGCATTTTTCGGGCCAAAAAGAAAGCCGTTTTTCACTCCAAAAGTGGATAAAAAAATGGCTTAAAACCTGACTTTTATCTCACTCTCCCGCCGGCCTTTTGGACTTTTGCGCAGACCCTTTCCATAACCTTGTTGACCTCGGCGTCAGTCAACGTCCGCTCCATAGACTGAAAAACGATGCGGTACGCGTAAGAAACCTCCTCTCCCTTCTCGAAGGTGTCGAATTGGTAGATGCTCCGCGCCAACTCTCCGGCCTCTTTTGAGAGGAGTTTGTGAAGCTCTTCAGCATCCGCGCCCTTTGGCAAGAAGACGGCAATATCCCGAACGATAAACGGGTAGGGAGAGAAGGGGGTAAATCTAACCTCGCCTCTCCGGAGCCATGAAAGGTCCTCCCCGAGCCTTGAGACTCTGGGCAGAAGGGCGCTGACATCAAACTCCAAAACGCTGCCGCGAATTTCGCCCGAAATGGCCGCCCCCAAGGCCTCCGAAAGAGCGTTTTCCACTTTCTCCAGTTCTACTCTGGCTTGCTCCTCCTCTCCCTCGGTTCGGACGCTGCCCCACCCGACGGCGCAGGTTAAACGCTCACCGTCCCTAAAAAAAACCACTCCAACCTCGAAAATCTTTATTTCCCCGGAACGGAGAAGGGGGCCGTTCCGGAGGTTTTTCTCCAAGGCCTCTTTAAGACTGTCGCGCAAATTCGGACGGAGAAATTTTTTGGGTTTGATGAGCGGGTTCTCAAGCTCTACCTCACCCTTCTCTCCCCAAGGATGAGTGTAAATCTCCGAGTAGCCGAGCTCGATGAGGAGCCGGCGGATTTCGAACTCCAAAAGAAAGGAAGGATTGGGTTTCGGCCTGCCGATGGGAGAGAGAACCTTTGAAGGAATTTTGTCATAACCATTCAGCCGCCCCACCTCCTCGACAAGGTCAACCGACAGACGGACATCAAGTCGTTCAGGCGGGACTGTTACTGCGTAGCGCTCCTCCTCTGACCTGATAAGTCTCCTAAATCCCTTAAACTTTTTAAAGGCCGGTGATTTTCTAAAATTCTCGATTACCACCTTCCCGGCATGCTGCGCGCCAGATGCATGGATAATCTTCCCATCACCCAGATAAATACCCACATGGCCGTCCGAAAAAATTAAATCGCCAGCCCCGGCATCCTTTTCTTCTACCGCTTCTCCGAATGCCAGCTGGTCGGCCGACACTCGGGGAATCTGCAAACCTCCGGCAAGATAAACGTAACTGACGAATGATGAACAATCGAAAAGGCGCGGGGCGTCGAAGCTGACACTCGCCCCAAATTTGTAAGGCGCGCCCTCGTGTTTCAGGGCCTCGGAGACAATCCGCGCCCGAGGAGAAACTTTCTCAAATTTGAATCCCAACTTCTCAAAAATCCGCTCAATCTCGCACTCCGAAACGGGGAGGCCAAGCGCCCGCTCGATCTCGGGGCGAGAGACGCCTAGGCGAAAGAGCGACGGCCGCCGCGGGTATGAGTCCAAAACGGCCGCCACCTCTCCGCCCGCAAGCTCCTCGATGAGAGAGACGGCCTCATCCATGCCCTCCCTGACAAGCTCCGGCGAGAGCCCGTGCTCAAAGCGAACAGAGGCGTCGGTTTTAAGAGAGAGCTCTAGAGAGGCGCGGCGAATTCGCTCTGGTGAGAAATTGGCCGATTCGATGAGAATATTCGTGGTTCCGGCCGAGACCGCCGCCTCGGTTCCGCCCCTTATACCAGCTATGGCCAGCGCTAGGCCGCTTTGAGTGGAGATAGTTAAAACTCCTTCTAAGTCGTACTCTTTGCCGTCAAGAGCCGTCAATTTCTCGCCTCTCTGTCCCTCTCTCACCTCCACCGCCACCTTGCCCGGCCAAATCTTGGCATCAAAGGCGTGGAGCGGCTGGCCCGTGGAGAGCATGACATAGTTCAAAATGTCAACCACATTGTTTATCGGTCTTTGGCCGACCGTGAGAAGACGCTCTTTGAGCCACTCCGGCGAGTCGCCAACGCTAACTCCCTTCATCAGAGCGGCGTAATAGCGAGGGCATCCGCGGCAGAGCTTAATCTCAATGGCGCCGCCTTTAATCGTTTCGTTTAATCTCTTGGCGCTCTCGAGAGACAGGTTCAAAATTGCTCCGAGCTCCCTAGCCAAGCCTCGATGCGAGAGACAATCATGCGCTCGGTTGGGCAGAACCTTAATCTCCATAACACTGTCGTTCCCTACTTTCTCAATGCCCTCTACCTCAAAAGCGTGCAGAGTAAACGCCTCCGCCACACTTTGCGGTGAAGGCAACTTGTCCGCCAAAAAAGATTGAACCCAGTTATACGAAAACTTCATCTCAAAATTGGGTGGTTAAACGGAGGTCGGCGGAAGTAAACAATCGGATATCGGGCACGCCGTACTTAATCATAGCCAAACGATCCACTCCCCCACCGAAGGCGAAGCCGCCGTAGCGCCTCGGGTCAACGCCGCCGGCCTCCAAAACCTTTGGATGAACTAGACCTGCTCCCATAACCTCAATCCAGCCAGCGCCCTTACACAGCCCGCAACGGATGTTTCCTCCTCCGCAGGAGGAACAGGACATGTCTATCTCGAGCCCCGGCTCGACAAAAGGAAAGTAGGTGGGGCGAAAGCGGCTCGCCACCTTGCGGTCAAAAAGTTTGTCGAAGAAGTACCGAAGCACGTAACGCAGATGCGCGAGCGAGACCTCCTTGTCTATCATAAGCCCCTCGAGCTGAAAGAACTGCGCTTCATGAGTGGCGTCCGTGGCCTCGTAGCGATAAACCTTGCCGGGAGAGATGATGCGGATCGGCGGCTTGTTTTTCTCCATATATCTGATTTGCACCGGCGAGGTATGCGTTCTCAAAAGCATCCTGCCGCTTTTGGAATTTTGATTTTTGACTTTTGATTTTTGACTTATCCAAAAAGTATCCCACATGTCACGGGCCGGGTGGAGAGGCGGGATGTTCAGGGCGTCGAAGTTGTAATACTCGCTCTCCATCTCCGGCCCGAGCGCAATCTCAAAACCGAGCTCGCCGAAAATTTCGGCCGCCTCGGACAGGAGGCGAGTGAGAGGATGAGGGTGCCCGCCGGCCGCTTTGTCCATAGCGGCATTATATAACATATTGGTAGAGGGCATGACCGTCCCGAACGTAAATTTTTCCGCCCTTGACGGCCGCCTCCGGCGCCTCTCCGGCAAAAATGACCTCTGAATGCTGGCGATCGCGCCGGTCAATTTCAATCACAATCACCTCGGAACCGGCAGCTGCAATAAGAATCTCTGGTCTATCCGGAAAAAACTCGACCAGACGCACCGGGGCCCCGAAGCTCGCAACCAAAACTCGGCCGGAGCAAACGTCGAGACCGCACAAAAACTGCGCCGGTTCTCCTTCCTTCTCCCATTGGCCAAAAATTTTCTGGCCTTCGGCCGAGACCGAAAGGTCGCCCTTCTCCTTGGTCAAAAACTCCCGGCGGTCTCTTTTGGCGAAAAATTCCATAACACTCTCATATTCCCGTTTACTCTCCAAAGCCGCTTGGACCTCCCGGAGGCCGGCCTCGTTCGGGAAAAGCAGAGGGTAAACCTCGGTCACCATCCGGCGCCGGACTGCCACCGTTTTCTGCCACCCTCTCCTCCCTTTCTCACGAACTTCGGCGGTGTGAGCCCCGGGGGTTAAGTTTTGAATAATCAGGCCTTTGCGCAACCTCATCCCCTGCGCCGGTAAATCATCCATAAATACCTCGCCTTCCTCTGACAGAGGATGAACATAAATCCCTCCGGTCTCGATAATCTGCCAGCCGCGGGTGAGACGGTAACCGCTGGCGAAAAGAATGATAAGCGGGATAGCAACGGCGAAAAAGGCAGTCAAAGCCGCCAGGTACAATCTTCTTTTCCAAAGTGGCAAAGGTTCCATCCCGTTAGGAGTTATGATACTTCGGCGTCGCCCAAAAACCCATATATTTGCCGAGCATGAGCCGGGTCTGGGCGTCAAGAGCCGGCAGAGAGCCGAAGGCAATCAAGGTAATCGGCACGAGGAGCCACTGGAGAATCATCCAAAGTTTGCGCCGGCGGGGCAACCCCGCCGGCGGGGGCGGCAAGAAAGAAAAAGAAACAGCGGCCGACACCCCAAGTCCCATCAAAGCCGCAACCGAGATAAACTTAGAAAAGAGCGGCATGTTGTAGAAAAGAACCGTGGACTGGAAACCGCCCCCTCCAAGAACGAGCGGCATCCAGGAGAGGAGAATAAGAAGAACGGGGTTGGTAGCCAGCGACCAGATTCTCTCCAGCTCGGCGAAAACGGAGATAAACGCCTTCCGAAAAGAAAAAACTTGGCTTTTCAAAAAGCCCATGAGCATGTAGGGAATGATATCCGCGTGCCAACTCCAACGTCTCTGCTGTTTGTAAACGTTTTTGACTGTCTGCCAGAAGCTCGGGGCACTGGCGGCGTCCAAGGAGACTGGGTATGAGAGAGGCACCACTTTGTAATCGCCGCCGAAGGCGAAGAAAGCGTTCCAGAAAATCCTGCTGTCCTCCGGCACGATGTTCTTCTGCCAATATCCGACTCTCCATAAAGCCAAAAAACTGATGGAGTGCGACGAGAAGGTGTAAAGCCGTTCGGGCCGCTCCTGCTGAATCATCTGCCAGATGCTGCCCGAGTAAGAGACGACGCGAGAAAAGGCCGGCGCGAGCCAAATGTTGTTGTTAAAAAGCGGCACCGGCTGGAAGGAGGAGCGATGCGGGTCCGGCGCGGTTAAGAAGTGCCAGGTCAGGCATAGAAAATAATCGGGATAGACGATAGTATCAATATCAAAGGCCGAGACGATAACGTCCCGGTAAGCGATTTGCCGCTTATCTAAAATCCTTTTGCGCGCCTCCTCTATGGCGTAAGAGATATTGGCCCCCTTGCCAGCTAACTCTCCGGGGACGCCGCTCGGATGAACAGTGAAGATTAAATCACCGAACCGGCCGCTGTATTTTTCGAGCATCCTCCGGCCAATTTCTCGAGCTCCATCCCCCGCCCGCTCCTCGCCGGCCAGAACCACGAACATGTGAGCGTGTTCGTATCTGGCCTCGAGAAGCGACTTGAGATTTCGCTCGACAATCTCTTTTTCTTCATTGTAGAAAGGCAGGAGAATGAGATGGCGCAGATGAGTGTAGGGATGGGCCGACAGTTTGCTCTCCCAATCGGCGGCCAGATTGTGTTTAACTCGCTTCCAATTATATCGAAGATGGAAAGAGAAGTAGGCGCTCTTAGCCACCCAGTAGAAGTTGAAAGCGATAATGAAGAAAGCCGAGTAGGTCGGCATAAAGTACGAAAGCAGGAAAACAAAAATAATCGTGCCCCACGAAAGCGCGCCCGGGAGCATTTCGAAGGAGCGGTAGAGAAACCTGTCAAAACCGGCCAAGTCCGAGGCCTTGCCAACTTTGAAGTAAGGCGTCCGGCTAAAATCTGTTAAAGCTGGAACATCCGCCTGTCTCCTAACGTAAGGGTCAGCCACTTTGCTCATAAACAAAAGCCGGAGGAGGGATTCGAACCCACGGTCTACCGTTTACAAAACGGTTGCTCTGCCACTGAGCTACTCCGGCAATCACTCCTCTGATATCCTCCGCTTGTGGTCAAAAATCTCCTTCAGGAAAAAGGAGGTGGCTCCCCTCCGACGCAGGCGCATCTGCCCCCTGATAAAAGAAGAGAATCCGGCCAAAAGCTTCTGCAGATAAAATATCAGTCCGAGCGAAAGTCTAGCCAAGAAGATTGCGGATAATCCGGCCAACCGAGGGAAAATCTTAGCAAGTTTGCCCAAGGAAGAAAAGAAACGGGTGACAAAACGCTCCGCCACCGGATCCGCGGCCAGAGACAGTGAAGCCAAAAACGAGCCGCCGCCCCGGAGCTCACGGGCCTTTAAAGCCAGAAGAACAACTAAACCAAGGAGACTGACAGAAAAAATAACGGAGAGAATCATATCATTACTTCTCACTTCTCCAGCCGGCCGGGTGAGAGGGACTGAAAGCGGGCGAACTGGACAACGGAAATCTTTTCGCCGAATTTCTGGATGGCGGAGTCAATAAGCCGCCCTACCGTCTGGCTCGGATTTTTAATATACTCCTCTTTGAGCAGGACCTCGATGCCGGGAGAGTTCGAAGCGGCCACGTGCATGGCGATCTCGTAGGCCAGAGTTTTAAACTCCGGATGGCGAGAGACAAAATCAGTCTCCGAGGAGAGCTCGACCATGGCGCCGACCCCGCCGGTGGCATGAATGTAAGCGGCAATGGCGCTCGAGCCGAGCGCCCGACCGCTCCTTTTGGCCGCTGCCTCGCTCGATAGCTCCCGCAAAACGAGAACGGCCTTGCCCGGGTCGCCGCCGGCATCCTCCAAGGCCTTTCGGCACTGCATGACCGAGACGCCGGTCCGGGCGCGCAACTCCTTTATCATCTCGGCAGTAACTTTAGCCATGGAGAGAAGATTGGGCGGCCTTCTGACCCCGCTTATACGCCTCGGTCACTCTCCCCACAAAGTAGCTGATACTCGAGCGCGAGGCGTCGTTGGCCGGGACCGAGTAAGCGATGCGCGAGATATCGCAGTCGGAACCGCAGAGGGCCACCACCGGCACACCCTTCTTCTCCGCCTCGCGCACGGCGATTTTTTCTTCTCTGGGGTCAACCACAAACATGGCTCCCGGCATCTCCTTGAGCCCGACCAGACCTGAAAAGAGACTCTCTAAATGAACAATCTCCCGGTCGATAAGCAAACGCTCTTTTTTGGTGTATTTGGCAAGTTCTCCGGCCTCACGTTTCTCCGCCAGTTCGAGCATCCTCTCCACCCGCTTGCGGATTTCGCCGAAGTTAGTGAGCGTCCCGCCAACCCAGCGGCCGGTCACATAAGGCAAACCCAGAATTTCAGCCGCCTCTTTAATCAAATCTCTTGCTTCGTTCTTGCTCCCGACCAGAACCATTTTTTTATTCTCCCCGCCCAATTTCTCAACAAAGGCCAGAGCGGCTTCCAACTGCTCGCCGGTTTTCTCCAAATCAAAAATCTCCACTCTGTTCTTGACGCCAAAGATATAAGGCAAGACACTCGGGTGACGCCGAGTGCGGGAAAAACCAAAGTGGGCCCCGGCCTGAAGCATTTCCTTAACCTCTTGGCTTCTCTCCTTGGTCTCCTCCATGAAGTCGGAGTTTATCAGAAAAAAGCAAAGGGGGCAATCATGGTACAGTCACCCATATAGGGTGACTCCTGCTAGATTGGGGTGACAAAATTGTCACACATATATGGCTAACACAAAGCAACCGGCGGCATACCCGCCGAATGTCAGGCGGAAAAAGTTGAAATTTCCTCCGGTTTCCTCTGGTTTCCTCTGGTGGTAATGGTAATGGTAAAATAAGCTGCGATCGCAGCTTATTTTACCAAAAGAAAACCCCGGGGGCGATATGAAAACTCGCTCCCGGGGACTTATGATTTTGGCCTGTTCCCTCGCGCGGACTGGATACTGAATCGGCAGTTGAAAGAGCCCACGGAGTGATTGACCAAGAGTACTACCTCAAATAGTGTCACCCTTGAAGGGTAACTAAAGGTCAGGGTTTCTTGGCAGAATCCGGCAGAGTCAAGGCGCCAACTTCCACAATTTGATTTTTAACCGGGTCGTAAAGAATAGCTTTCTTGCTCTTGGAGTAAATAAGAACGTAAAAACCATCCTTGGCCTTTTCGAAAAAAGGCTGATTCTTGAGCTTATTCACATCCGAAACGGCAGCTACCGTCGGCGTCTCATCAGAGGGCAAGAGAATAAGTTTGGCCACTCTCTCCACAATGTCTCCCGAGGCCGCGGCGGGCTTCTCTTCACGCCCAAATAACCAAAAACCGGCAACTGCCAGGACGAGAATCAGCATCCCAACAACCAAGTAACGAAACTTGAACCAGCGCCCCCGCCCGGGACTGATTGGCGCCTGGTTCGTTTTAACCGCACCAGCGCGAGCCGGCTTGATATCATACATTCCCCAGATTATATCCCCGACTCCTCCGCCGGCGCAACCGGCTCACTTGGAGGTTGGTTTACCTCCTGTCCCGATTCATCTCTCGACAGAGACGACTCTGGAACCGGTTCTGCGACTGGCACTGCCATTGGTTCTGTGACTGATTCTACGACTGGCTCCGTGACTGGCTCTGCGGCTGGTTCAGAACTCGGAGACTCCGAAGTGGTAGTTGCCGTGAGAGGTTCAGCGCCTTGCGTCGGCTCCGGTTCTGGTTCTGGTTCTGGTTCTGGTTCGGGTGAAGGTTCAGGCGTCGGTTCCGGGGGCGGTGGCGGTGGAGGAAGGGCGGCTTCTGAAACGCTCTCAAAAAGTTTCGCGCCCTTGACCGCTA
The DNA here is from genome assembly GCA_016181525.1 of Candidatus Tayloriibacteriota bacterium. Taxonomy (GTDB): domain Bacteria; phylum Patescibacteriota; class Minisyncoccia; order Phycocordibacterales; family JACOZD01; genus JACOZD01. The sequence goes on from JACOZD010000005.1 coordinate 25,333, forward strand.
CAGCAATCCAGCTGAACTTCACGTCCTCCGGCGCGGGCTTGTTGAGGACGATGGTAAAACCAGCCGCCGATTTGTCGCGGACCACATAACGCAGGTCGCCGGCAAGGATATTCTCTGCCAATTCAGGAGCCGCGCCGCTCTCCAGACTTACAGTGGCAGTTACAATTGGCTGTTCCAGATATTCGCGCTCGAAGCTGACGCGCACCTTCCTATCTCCCTTTTTAATCAAAGCAAAACCAGCTGTGTCGCGGGTGAAGTATGGCCGGCCGAAGAACTCCACATCGCTCTTAAGGGCAAGAAGGTCGGAGATGGAGGAGAGAGAATCAACTCTTAATCCTCCATTAAGAACCGTCTCTCCCGAAACCTTAAGGCCCGCCGTCATCTCAACATCCTTGGAGAAGTCAATCTTGCCTTCGAGAAGCTCGATTCTCGCCGAGAGAGCGGTGGTGGAGGCGGTGGAGGTGGCCAAGGCGCTCGTAAGCTCAATTAGAACCGAGTTCTCGATTTCACCGGCGATCAGTTTGCCGACCGTAAGAGCGCCGGCCACTTGAGCCCCTTCTTTGCCGAAGGAGGCCGAAATTTTTCCTCCGGCGCTTATCTCCAAAGATTCGGCGCTAAGGCCGGTCTCGAACCTGGCTAATCCCGCGAAGAGAGTGCTGGAGGCGAACAAAGCTTCTCCGCTGAAAGTCGAGGTGCCGAGGATGTGAGCGGTCTCAATGGTTATGGAGCGGGCAGCCAAGACCTCGAGGACGTCCGGCCGGCCGGTCAGTTCATCAACGTGTTCGCTCAAAGTCGAGATTTTGTCGGTGATAATTTCCAATCCGGCTATCGAGTCGGCGGTAATTCGCTTGGCGCTGACCTCCCCCGCGAACTTGGCATTGCCCTCGGCGTCGAATGTTACAGCGGTGGTCGAGGCGGTGCTTAAGGCCGAGATGATAAATGAACCGCCCTCCGGCAAGACCAAAGCAATACTCTCTCCCACCGGGCGAATTTGGTTGAAAGCCAGCTCAAGAGGAAAAGATGACTCCTCATCCTTAAGCCCGGCAATCCTTTTTTCTATTTCATCCAGCCTAACCGAAGAGATTATCGTGGAGGTGGCGGCCGAAGAAGTAGCTATCGAGATGTCCAATATCCTGGCCAAATCCTGCAAAGCCGAAACGGAGAGTGTCTCCAGATGACCATACGATATACCCTTACTGCCCTCCGGACCAGACACAACCTCCGGTACCACTCCTTCCACCTCTTGAGCGATAAAACCAATCTGACGAAGGTCTAATCCTTTCATGATATATCTCCTCGGCTTAAGGCGAAGAAGCAAAGAATAACCATCGGCCAAATCCGTGATGTCTTCTTTGTAAGAAATGTCGGAGCCGTTAGTCCAGGCCCCGGCGGCGTTGAGTGTGGCTGTGTTGTACGTCTGACCGTCTCCTCCGAGAAAGTTCAAAACTCCGGTGCTATCCATATAAACAGTTCTCGTGTCGCCGTCTCCGGCGGCGAACATGAGCGAACCCGAACCAGCGATGCTTAACTGTGTTGAGGGAGAGGTGGTGCCGATACCGATTTTGCCATTAGAGTCAATGACGAAGGCGGTGGACGTGGCCGAGCCGGTGGAGGTGGCGACAAAGAAAACCGATCCGGTGCCGTTAGCGTCTCCAACTATTTCAAGTTTATAAGTTGGCGAAGTGGTACCTATTCCAACGTTGCCTGTCGCTGAAATGACGAAAGGTGATGGATCATTCGAAGTTTGGTCTTCAACTAGAAACGAGGGTAATGCTCCAGTGTTTGTAACCGAGAGCTTGGCATAAGGCGAGGTAGTTCCCACTCCAAAGTCTCCATCTGGATCAAGCACGGCTTTTGTGGTGTTGTTGATTCGGTAATAGATGTTCTTGGCCGAAGGCGCGTTAAAAAAGATATCTCCGCCACCTCCAAGAAAGTTGTAATTTGAACAGGAAGGAGTAGCTGAAAAGGAGATGCCAATAAATCCTGTTGAACAGTCAAAACCGCCAATCCTCATTTGAAGCGCATTAGCCCGTAACGAAATACCCTCAAACGGCGGGGTTGCTCCTGAACCGACAACCAAAGAACCTCCATTAACCATAAGACCACTCGTATTAACAACAATTCCCGCCGTAGACAATCCTCCCGAGAAGGTGGAAGAAGCGCTGCCGCCCAGAGTACCGACTGTTAATCTCTCGGCTCCGAGCAGTCCGGAGACCGTCAGCTGACCGTAAGGTGAGGTGGTGCCAATACCCACCCGGCCTTGAGAGTCAATGACAAGAGCGGTGGAGGTGGCGGTGGCCGTGGAGGTGGAGATAAGGAGGAGAGGAGTGGAGGCGAGAGAGCGGCCCTCTATGGAGAGCAGT
>JACOZD010000001.1 GCA_016181525.1 Candidatus Tayloriibacteriota bacterium
GCATAGGCACGTTTAATTACCCCATGCTCATGGCGGCAGATATTCTTCTATACGATACTGCGGTCGTGCCGGTAGGGCAGGACCAAAAACAGCATATAGAAATTGCGCGCGACACAGCGGAGAAATTTAATCGCACGTTCCGAAAGGAAGTTTTCAAACTGCCGGAGCCATACATATTGCCGGACGTTGCAGTCGTACTCGGAACAGACGGACAGAAGATGAGCAAGAGCTACGGTAACGTCATACCGCTTTTTGCCTCGCATGATGAATTAGTAAAATGTGTGATGAGTATTGTGACAGACTCCGTTTCCTCGACAGGATCGGAACAAGCTGGCCACCGCCCTGAAAATGTGTACGCGATACATAAACTAGTGCGCAGTGAGCGGGAGTTGGAGAAAATTTATGATGAGAACAAAGGGAACTACAAAGCGCTGAAAGAGATGCTGATAGAAGACCTAGACAGATATTTCGCGCCGATGCGGGCGAAGTATGAAGAGCTTAGAGAGAATTCCGACATCGTAGACGAAGTCCTTATAAAAGGGAAGACCGAAGCCCGCGCAATAAGCGAAGCCAAAATGGAACAGGTTCGCCGCGCCATCGGCGTGTCATAATAAGAATTATGGAGCGAACGCTTATCGGAGAGTTGGAGAAGCATGTCGGGGAGACTGTTTCTATCAGCGGCTGGGTGGATGTAAGAAGGGACCACGGGAAGCTGGTCTTTTTGGACATCCGCGACCGGTCTGGAAAGGTGCAGGTGATTTGTCTCACCGATCATCCGGAGGCTCTCGCAGAGGCCCAGAGACTAAGGCCCGAATGGGTTGTGAGGATTGAAGGAATAGCCAATGAAAGGCCTGAAAAAATGAGAAGCGAAGGCATGAATGGAAATATTGAGCTTGAAGCGGTAAAAATTATCGCGCTCGCGCAGGCGCAGGAACTCCCATTCCCAAAGGATGAAAAAGTGAATTTGGATACGCTGCTGGATAATCGCCCTCTTACACTGCGCAGCGAGCGCGAGCGCGGCATATTTGAAGTGCAGGCGACTATCGTTGACTCGTACAGACGATCTCTGATGAAGCAAGGTTTTACTGAATTTCAGTCGCCGGGCCTTGTCGGCGGCGACGCGGAGGGAGGTTCGGCTGTGTTTAAGGTCGCATATTACGACCATCCAGCGGCATACCTGGCGACATCGCCTCAGCTGTACAAGCAGATAATGGTCGGGGTCTTTGAGCGTGTCATGACGATTGCAAAAGTTTTCAGGGCTGAAAAAAGTTCTACGACCCGCCACCTGTCCGAGAGCACTCAGATGGATTTTGAAATGGGATTTATCAACGACGAGATGGACGTTCTGGACGTGCTTGAGTCCGTTATGAGAGATGTGGTGACTGAAGTAGCCGAGAAGCATTCCGATATCTTCGCGCTACTTGGTGCGAAGATTCCGGAGCTCGGCAAAGAGTTCCCTAGAATCACGCTTCGCGATGCGCAGGAAATTGTCGGCTCGTCGGAAAACGACTTGGACCCCGAAGGGGAGCGCAAAATCTGCGAATGGGCGCAGAGAGAGCATGGGAGCGATTTCGTATTCATCACCAAGTTCCCGGCATCGGCCAGAGCGTTTTATACCATGCCGGACGAATCGGCCGGTCCCGGACTAAGCCGCGGATTTGACCTGCTGTTCCGCGGACTGGAGATAAACAGCGGCGCGCAGCGCATACACGATTACGGAGAGATGGTGAGGCGGTTTGAACAGAGAAAAATGGACACGAACAAGTTCTCATTCTATCTCCAGGCTTTCAAATACGGGATGCCTCCGCACGGAGGATGCTCCACAGGCTTAGACCGCTTCACGATGAAGCTTCTGAATCTTTCTAATGTTCGGGAGGCGGCCCTTTTCCCGCGCGACATGAACCGCATAGACACGCTACTGCATGGAAACGGCACTTCCGAAAATTAACTTCAATATTAAAACGGACTCCTACGAAGGCCCGTTTGAAGTATTGCTGGACCTCATTGAGACACGGAAGCTTTTGGTCAACGAACTCGCGCTTGCGGACATTACTGAAGATTTCATAGCGCACGTGCGCGCGCAGGAGAAATTTCCAGTTGAAGAAACCGCAAATTTCATCCAGATAGCGGCGACCCTGCTGCTCATAAAATCCAAATCCCTCATACCCGACCTCGCGCTCACCGACGAGGAAACATCAGATGTTGAAGATTTAAAACGCAGGTTGGAAGCGTATGAGAAAATTAGAGAAGCATCGCGCGAGCTCTCCCGCCTGTTCGGAAAACGTGTAATGGTGTGCGCGGGAGAACGTCGCATAGAACCGCTTTTTGCCCCTTCTGCTGATTTGACAACAGACGGGCTCGCCGAAGCGCTCGCACGCGTACTCGCTGCAATGGAGACTGTTGAAGAATTGCCGGAAGCGCGCGTGAAGCCGCTCGTCACCATTGAAGAAATGATGGACCGGCTCGCCAAGCGCGTACAGAGCGCCATGACGCTCTCCTTCAAAGAATTTTCAGGCGGCGACAAAAAGCGTATAGAAGTCATCGTATCCTTCCTCGCGCTCCTTGAGCTCGTCAAACAGGGGGCAGTCGCTGCAGAACAGTTTACCGCGCACGGCGACATCCGCATCAGCCACACCGCCCATTCCGTCGTCCCACACTACGGATAGGTTATACTAGAGGCAATGCTCACGCCGCCGGCCGCACTTGAAGCAATTTTATTCGCCTCCGGAGAACCGGTTGAGAAAAAACAGCTTGCGAAGCTTCTCGGCATCAATGATGCGGAACTGGCAGTGACGCTCCAAGTTCTTTCCGAGTCGTTGAAGGGGCGCGGGCTGGCGCTGGTTGAAACCGCACGAGAGGCGGAACTGCGCACTTCTCCGGAAGCCTCCGGTATCGTGAAGAAACTCCGTGAGAGCGAGCTTTCCCGAGATTTAGGCAAAGCGAGCATGGAGACGCTCGCTGTCGTTGCCTACCGTACCGGTGCGACGCGCGGAGAAATAGACTGGGTGCGCGGCGTCAACTCTTCGGCGTCGCTCCGCACGCTGCTTATGCGCGGGCTTATAGAGGGCAGGGAAGACGAGCGGGATAAACGGCGCACGCGCTACAGTCTCACGACCGACGCGCTCGCCTACCTTGGCATCTCTAAGGAGGAGGACCTCCCGCGCGCGCGCGAGCTGATTCCTGTCGTGCTGTCGGTAGAAGAAACATTATGAATATTCCGGACCTTCAGAAGCTCGCACGCGACACTCGTTCCACACGCGAGACCGGTATCGCTCTTATGGCTGCGTCGGGCATTCTGGCCGTTCTTCTCTTTTTGCCGATAACTCCTGAACAGGATTATCCCGTTCCGGCCGCAGTTGCGACGTATACCGCGCCGGATGCGTTCGCCAACGTACCCATTGAAGCGGAAGCGGCGATTGTCTACGACCTATTCACCGGCGAGACTCTTTATGCGAAGAATACCGATGCCCAGCTGCCGCTCGCGTCGCTCACGAAGCTTCTCACGGTGTACGCCTCGCTTTCCACTCTTTCTCCGGACACGCCGATTACCATTCCGGAGAGCGTTTCTTCTGTTGAAGGGCCTCGCACCTTTTCCGTAGGACAGACGTTTTCTCTCTCCGACTTGGCGCGCCTAACGCTCACCGCCTCTTTAAACGACGGTGCGGCGGCGCTCGCGAGCGCGGCGGCCGAGCGCGAGAGCAGGTCGGAAAACGAGATGCTCGCGAGCGCGGCCACCGCGCTTAATCTCTCACAAACTCACAAACATACGCCGTCAACGGGAGCGGTCTTGACGTGAACGAGGTTGTTTCAGGGGGATACGGCTCTGCGCGCGATATCGCCCGCCTCGCGGGAGCCATCCTAGAATTGGCGCCGGATATCGCCGAGGCAACCACTCGGAGCTCCGTTCAGGCGATTTCGGCCGGCGGCACTCTTTTTTCAGTAAAAAATACGGACCCTATCATCGGTTCCGTCCAGCGCCTCCTGCTCTCTAAAACGGGCTATACCGACCTCGCCGGCGGGAATCTGGCTCTCGTATTTGATGCGGGAATAAATCATCCGATAGCCGTCGTCGTTCTGGGCTCTTCGCTCAAAGAGCGGTTTACAGACGGGGCGGCTCTTGTTGCGGCGACTATAGCGCACTTCGCCGGAGTCGCGTCACTATGATTGACAGCGCAAGCATTGTTAAAGTATTCATCCCTGCGGCCGCGGCCTTCGCAATAGGTATTTTATTCGCTCCGATTCTCACGCATTACCTCTACAAGCATAAGGTATGGAAGAAGGTGGCGAATAAGACCGCTCTTGACGGCTCTATGGCCACAGAGTTCGCCAAGCTCCGCGAGAATCTGCATGCGGATACGGAAACGAGAACTCCTCGGATGGGAGGCATACTCATCTGGGCTACCGTTATTTTCGTCACGCTCGGCATATGGATACTCGCGCAAGTTCTTCCTATGCCGCTCGTCCAGAAGCTGGACTTCTTCAGCAGGAGCCAGACATGGGTGCCTCTCTTCACTCTCGTCGCAGGCGCCGTTATCGGATTTGTAAACGACATTCTTGACATTCATCCGTCGGGAGAACGGGGCATACGCCTGCGCACTCGGCTCTTATTCGTCATGCTTATTTCAAGTTTTATCGGATGGTGGTTCTACGTAAAGCTTGGCATGGATACTATCGGCATCCCGGCAGACGGAACGCTCTATCTGGGCGCGCTTATCGTCCCATTGTTTATGCTCGTGTCTCTCGGGCTCTACGCGGGCGGAGTGATAGACGGCATTGACGGACTCGCCGGCGGCATCTTCAGCACCGCGTTTATGGCATATGCCGGAATCGCATATTTCCAAAATCAAATTAATCTCGCCGCATTTTCTGCGACGCTTACCGGGGCTATACTCGCATTCCTCTGGTTCAACATACCGCCGGCGCGCTTCTGGATGACCGAGACCGGAACGATGGGGCTAACGCTTACTCTCGCGGTCATCGCATTTATGACCGACACGCCCGGCAGCGGGTACGGCATAGCGGCGCTTCCGATAATCGCGTTCCCGCTCGTTGTTACGGTTCTTTCTAATATCATACAGGTCGCTTCTAAGAAAATGCGCGGGAAAAAAATTTTCAGAATCGCGCCGCTTCATCACCACTTTGAAGCCATCGGATGGCCTTCGTACAAGGTTACGATGCGATACTGGATTATTTCAATCGTGTGCGCCATCCTCGGCATGACCGTCGCGCTCATCAAGTAACTATGAAATTCGTTTCCGGCGATAAGGTGTTCTTTATGCTTGTGCTCTGCATCGTGTTCGCGGGCCTCGCGATATTCTCTTCAGCCGCGCTCGGCCTTCTGGCGCGCGAGAGCAGTTCTGTGTCAAAAGATATTCTACTTCAGGCCGGCCTCGGACTCGGCCTCGGATTTTTAGCATTGTTTCTCGCGCGCGCAGTACCTCTCGCAATTATAAAACGCCTATCGCCGTATCTGTACGCAGCCGCGATTCTTTTTACCGCTCTCGTATTCGTCCCCGGCATAGGATTCCAGTCCGGCGGCGCCACGCGCTGGATAGACCTCGGCCTCACGACCGTACAGCCGGCGGAATTCTTGAAGATAGGATTCGTGCTCGCCCTCGCGTGGTGGCTCGCGCCGCGCGCCCGTCAGCTTGCGGACAGGCGGAAGGGGCTGCTGCCATTCATCGTAATACTGCTTATACCGAGCGCCATTCTGCTCGCACAGCCGAATACTTCAACGACAATTCTTTTGTTCGCCACCGGCGCGGCGATGTACTACGCCGCCGGAGCTCCGTGGAGAGACTTTTGGATTCTCACGCTCGCCGTCGTCATCGCGCTTACCGTTGTTATCTCAGCCCGTCCATATGCGATGGAACGAATCAAGACATTCATTGACCCGTCGGCGAAAGCTCTGACGAGCGGATACCAAATACAGCAATCGCTCATCGCCATCGGGAGCGGCGGCCTCCTCGGCAGGGGATTCGGGCAGAGTGTGGAGAAGTTTAATTACTTACCCGAACCTTCCGGAGATTCTATCTTCGCTGTCTTCGGAGAGGAGGCCGGATTCATCGGCGCAATACTTCTCATTATGCTCTTTCTCGCTCTCTCGGCTCGCGGCATCGCCATTGCCGGCCATTCCCACGACTTATTCGGCGGACTTATAGCGCTCGGTTTCTCGTTCATCATTCTTTTTCAGGCTTTTATCAACATCGGCGCGATGCTAGGCATGATACCGCTGACCGGCATGCCGCTTCCTTTCATATCTCACGGCGGCACCGCGCTTGTAGCCGCTCTCATCATGTGCGGCCTAATCCTCAACGTCGCGGCTCATAAAAAATCATAGCTATGCAAAAAGATTTTTCAAAATGGCTTGTTTTAAAGAAGTCAATTCACGAAGTCGTCGGCACAGCGCTTTTCCATGAACGCGAAATTTGGTGGTGCATGCTCGGTGCAAATGTCGGATTTGAGATAGACGGAGGCGGAGAAGATTTTGAACGGCCAGTAATTATTGTTAAGAAATTTAATCTCGATACCTGCATCGTTATTCCGCTGACTGCAAAACCTAAAACGGGAAAATATTATTTCTCTGTCGATATTGTGGATGGGCGGAACGCAGTAGCGGTGTTGTCACAAATTCGTCTGATTGATCGAAAGCGTCTTGTAGAGAAAATTGAGACGTTATCGAAGACGAAGTTCAAAGAACTACTCAATGTGATCATAAAGACGAACTTCACTAGCAGATGATTCCCTATAAAAATTCTCCCGCCCCCTTTCGAGGGCGGGCAGGCCGAAGCCGTATGTCCACTATCATAGTGCGCATGGGAGACAAAGTCAATGGCCCATGTGGATAACTTTAGAGTATCCAAAATAGTGGACGACCGTCATGTATTTTGGATAGGAGTAAAAAATTTGACATAAGTCATTCATTGTAATAGGATTTATCGAGATTCATCTGACATTACAGGATAGGAGGGTAGTGCAATGGACTTTCAAAAAGCAATCCAAGAAATATGCGCTCTTCATTCAGGATTGCAAAAGAAACTTGATGCGGCCAGTAAGGCCGAGCTGAAACTGAGAGCGAAAGTGGGGGGTCTGACAGATATCTGCAAACCTGTCTGCATCAAGGCAATCAAGG
>JACOZD010000009.1 GCA_016181525.1 Candidatus Tayloriibacteriota bacterium
GTGCCCGGGGTGGGGGTCGAACCCACACTCCTTTCGGAACTCGATCTTAAGTCGAGCGCGTCTGCCAATTCCGCCACCCGGGCTTGCTTTCAACCTCCGTCTCAATTCTAAAATATCTGTGATAATATACAAAAGTTCGGCCATGTGGCGAAGACAGCTAACGCGGCGGTCTGCAAAACCGCTATACGTGGGTGCAAATCCCACCATGGCCTTTAGGTCATGAGCAAGCGAACTGCTTCGCTTGCGGGTGGGATTTGCAAGCCGGAGCATGTCGCCGGAGGCGACGCGAGGCGGGGTCGCGACCAAGCGGAGCGAGAGTTGTGACCAAATCCCACCATGGCCTTCTGACTGAAGAGATTTTACTGCTTTTACTGCTTGGCTACCATCTCGACGGCCTCGAGGCGGTCGAGAGCGGCGAGCTCCGTCTTGCTCTCGATGAGCGCCCCGAACTCCATCCCTTTCTTTATCTCCTCCGCCTTCTGGCCGTTATGTTCCAGGTTCCGGAGCTTGCCCCGACCAATCTCGCTGCCGCGGCGTAAAACCCTCACTTCCTGCCCGACAAGCACTACTCCCTCCTCGACCTTCCCCCCGACAATCTGCCGGTCTTTGCTTCTGGAAAAAGTTTTTAGAATCTTGGCCGAGCCCTTGAGTTCCTCGACGAGAGTAACCGGTGTTTTAAGCCGGACGTACTCCTCGAGCCATTCGATAAGTTTATAAATAACTTCGAATAGATGCACCGCCACGTTGCTGCGCTCCGAGAGGGCTTTGGCCGTCTCATCCACGGGCACGTTGAATCCCAAGACCGGAGCGCCCTTGGCCGAGAGAGCCGTTTTGATGTCGCTTTCGGTAATTTGGCCGATACCCCGGACAATCGCCTCGGGCCGGATTTTGTCATTCTTGATTTTTTTGATTTCGTACTCGACCGCCTCCAAACTGCCTAGAGTATCGGCCTTGATGATAAGAGGTAAAATTTTTTCGGTGTCGGCCGCGGCCGCGGTCTTCGGTTCGGGAGTCTCCTCCGCCGCGGCCGCGGAGGCCCGCTCGGCCTCCTTTTTGCTCTTGTAACCAGCAAAAGGGTAGCCGGCCGGCGGCAGTTTGTTCCAGCCGGTGATTCTCACCGGGCTCGAGAAGCTGGCGCTCTGAATTTTGCGCCCGTCGAAGCTCTCGATAAAGCGCACCGGCGCCAGGGCGCCTCGGCAGAGAACGGACTGACCGACCTTGAGCGTGCCGTTTTTAATGATGAGAGTGGCCTGAATGCCTCGTCTGGGGTCCAAGAGCGCCTCGAGGCAGACACCCCGAGCGTCTGCCTCTCTCTCGCCCGTGAGGTTCTCGAGCTCACTCATCAGACAGATGATGTCAAGGAGGGCGTCCACGCCCTCTCCGGTTTTGGAGGAGATAGGCACGGCCGGGACAGTGCCCCCGTGACCCTCGATGTAAACCTCATGCTCGGCCAAACTCTGTTTGGCGAAAGGTATGTCGGCGGTCGGTTTGTCGATTTTGGTCAGGGCCACCACGTAGGGTTTGCCGCTCTCCTTGATGCAGCGCAGGGCGTCGAGGGTCTGCTCCTTGACTCCGTCCTCGGCCGAGACCGCCAGAATGATGATGTCGGCCACCTCGGCCCCGCGCAGGCGCACGCCGCAAAAGGCCTCGTGCCCGGGTGTGTCCACAAAAGTGATTTGTTTGGTCCCTTCGGCGGTAGAGTGGATTACCTCGTAGGCGGCGATATGTTGAGTGATGCCGCCGGCTTCAGAAGCCGCCAAGTTGGTTTTCCTGATGTAATCCAAGAGACTGGACTTGCCGTGGTCGATGTGACCCATGACAACGACAACAGGGGGGCGCGGGATGAGTTTTTTTCTCTCTTCTGGCATGGTGCGGTTTTGGCTTTCGGTTCCATGGCGGCTAAAGCGTCTCTTTAGCGGACTTGATAGCTTCTCGCTCTTCATCGGTCAGCTCGAACTCCGAGCCGTCCGGTTTGAGCGGTTTGGCGAAAACGCTGACTCGGTCTCGGCTGTAGAGGGAGGAGACCACTACTCCCTCGCCTTCCTCGTTCAAGAAGGCGGTGGCGAAACTCTGGTTGCCGCCCGAGCCCGTGCCCTTGAAGGGATTAAAGCGAATCGTCCTCACCCCTCGGATGCTCTTGCGCACTCTTTTCTCCACCGTCTCAAGATAATTCTCGAGCATCTCGCGCCACTTTTTGCTGGCCGAAAGCTCCTTGCCGATGGTTTCCACTATCTCGTCCAGATTCTCGCCTTTCTTGCCGGTGAGCAGGCGCTGGAGCCGCCTTTCGATTTTAAGTATGGCTAAGGCGAGGAGGAGAGTGATGAACAAGAGGGCCGCATCGGCCAGCGAGATTTCGGTACTTAAATTGAGTTGGGCGAGATAGGGCATAGGCTAGAGTATACGACGACTTTAAGATAATGAAAACTTCTCTATCTTTATATTCTCTATCTCTATGAAGTATCTCTATGAAGTTTCCCGCCTTGGTAAAATAAGCTGCGATCGCGTGTTATTTTTCCACAGGATGGTTTCGGGACGATTGAGAGATCACAGGTTACAACAATTCGAAGTATTTCATTAAGTCCAATTCGTTATCAACAGATTCGACGACTGCGTATCTAACGAACTTTCTTAAATAGAGATTTTCCACGACAAAATTTATTTCACTCCTGCAATCCCACGGTATGACAAAAGCTGACTTCTGGAACTCTACAAATCCGAGTTGTTTTAATTGCATCCGGAGTTCCTCTCTATGCATCTTTCTCTTCTCCGGAATGTCAAACATAACCATTCTCCATTTCTTGTCCCATTTCAAGGGTCTTTTGACTCGCATGCTTTCGGTATTGTAAGTAAGAGCGACCTTCTTACCTTCATCGCTTAGAATCAGAGTTGTTGTTCCGTCGCGATTGTATTTTGTGCTGACTAATTTTGAGCGATAGAGTGACTTTATAGCTTCACGAAGGCAGTGTCTCTCAATATCTTTCCATTCTATTGCCGCTTCTTTAACGATTTTGAAGTAGTTATCTGGCCTCCTCGTTAAACATAGCGCCAAACCGGCTGACAAGAGCAGGAGAATTTTTTTCTTTGTCCTCCCTAACCTGAATCTCTCGGCCGATTTTTTTCTCATTGATGCTATTCTAGCCCTTTTTCCGCGTCTGGTAAAATAAGCTGCGATCGCAGCTTATTTTACCGTGAGGATGGAAGAAGGAGGATGGAAGAAGTTTGAAATAAAAAAACCCGCCTCGATGAAAACCTTCACTTGCCGAACCGGGTTTTTACCGTTCATGTTTTTCCTTACAGTTGATTTTTCTAAACGCAATGATAGCATCTGGATGTATTTATGTCAAGAAAAAGAAAAAAGAAAAGGGTGTACCTGGATTACGCATCAATTACCCCGATGGCGCCGGAGGTGAGGAGAGAGATGCAGAGGTTCTCCAGAGCGGAGTACATGAATCCTTCCTCTATTCATGCCGAAGGATATCTCGCCAAGAGGGCGCTCGACGAAGCCCGCGCGCGAGCGGCGCGGTTTTTCGGCGGCCGCGCCGATGAAATAATTTTCACCGGCGGCGGCACCGAGGCCAACAATTTGGCTGTCTTTGGTGTGGTCGAGAGTTTGCTTGAAAACGGCGAGAAGCCGGAGGAGCTGCATATTATCACCA
>JACOZD010000022.1 GCA_016181525.1 Candidatus Tayloriibacteriota bacterium
CCAAAATGGCTTAGCGTAATTCGCAAAGTTAAAGACAGAAAAAGCGTAGGTTTCGGTATGGCCGCAAATCAAACAAATAAAAGATGGTTAACGATCAAGTGGATAAGACTTGCTCGTAGGGTTATTGCAGATTCAGATGGAGAGATTGTTCTTTTTCCAGGACAATCCGAAAAAGAAACTGAAGAAGCAAAATTGGTTATTCAAGAAGTTGGTCAAAAAAGGTGTAAATTGATTACCGATGAATCTGTTAGAAATATTGCGTTGCAGATTGGCGAACTAAAGTATTTCGTTTCTAATGATACCGGTTTCCTCCACATGGCAGTGGCTATGGGCGTACCAACAGTTGGATTATATGTCAGCACCAATTCTGAAATTTGGTCTCCGTATGACAAAACTAATTTCTTTGCTTTGCAAAACAGCTTCATTACCAAATGCCCTGACCCGAAACCGCATTGCGGAAATTGTTTTCATTACTATGATGTCTGCCCAGCCATTACAAAATATGGAGACGACATTGACCCTGAGGAGGTTTACAAAATAATTTCGCGCCAGTTGATTTGTTAAATAATTTGAGTTATTCTACAATTTAGAACCTTTGAAAGGAGAAAAACATGGTCAGAAAAAGAATACAACTTGCCCAAAACTTCTTTAGAGATCGAAGATTGGTCGCTTCAGTAGTTGCGGCCAGCACGATTACAAAAGAAGACCTCGTTTACGAGGTTGGGCCCGGTGAGGGAATAATCACTGGAGAATTGGTTGAGCGAGCCGGAAAGGTTGTGGCAGTTGAAAAAGATGCCGCGCTGGCAGCGCACCTGCGGAGCAAGTTTCACGACAAAGGAAATGTGAAGATCCACGACGGGGATTTTTTGAGATACAAAATCAAAGAGAAGAAATACAAAATATTCTCAAACATCCCCTTCAACATCACCGCGGAGGTGGTGAAGCAAATCCTTTTTGGAGAAAACCCTCCAAGTGAAGCCTACCTCGTACTACAAAAGGAAGCCGCTGGTAAATTCTCTGGCACTCCAACCGAAACAGAAGTTTCGGTACTCGCTAAGCCTTGGTTCGAATTCAGAGTTTTACGTGAATTCAGAAGAACTGATTTCGAGCCGGTTCCGAACGTTGACGTTGTTCTTTTTCATATCGCAAGACGCGAGCAACCGTTAGTATCTCCAGTAAACGCTCAAAGCTACCGGAAGTTTGTGCAGTTTGGTTTTGAGGCATGGAAGAAAGATTTAAAAACCGCTTACAAGCGCGTGTTCACATACGAGCAATGGAAGCGGTTATCCAAAAATCTTTCTTTTCCCCTTAAGGCGACTCCTGCAGAATTGAAGTTTGAACAGTGGCTCGGGCTGTTCAATTATTTTCTGACAGGTGTCGTTGATTCAAAAAAGGTGGTGATTCTGTCGAGATAACAACCCCGATTCGTCACTATACGATTCGGGGTTACTTTTTTAAAGTTTTCCCTTTTTCGTCAATTCCGCGAGGGTGCGGTGGAAGGGGGGTGTGGGGGGAATTCCGCCTCGCCCGAGCGAGTTAGTTCCGTTCAAAATAGGTTCGGACTTTGTCATATAATTGCACCATGTAGGAAATTGTAAGCCAGAGGAAGCTGCCTCCCTCCTCCGCATAAAGCTACGGAAGGGCACGGCGCTTCGCCCCGCCTGCCGGCGAGGCAGGTCGGCACTTGCCGCCTCCCCCGTATTGACTTTTGTTGCATAATATGCTAAACTTCCTACAGACAAGCTGAAACAGGCTTAATTTGCACATTCCCATAACGAAAAGGAGAAAAAGATCGTGAAGACAAGCAATGGAATCATGATGGTAGAACCGTCCAAGACCTCGGCCACGCCACTCATAGACGAACTGACGCGCAAGATGACCGCCGCATGGCGTCGTCGTCGCGACAGCGAACATGGGTATCGCGGCTTCCACACCTGCACGTGTGGTGTGTGGAGCGACAACAAGAACCACTGGGTCGGTGACGGTGACGGCCTTCTCACCAACTCGCTCTGCGTTCACTATCTGGCCTTCCATCGGGACGACATCCCGCAGGAGGAGCTGGACAAGGTACGCGCTCTCACCTACGGCGAGGAAGAGCCGAACGAGAAGGAGCTCGCCAAGCCGAAACGGTAATCCAATGCGAGCGCGATGCTCCAGTTCAACAGGCGCACGACCTACGGGTACGGCGCCTTTCTTTTTTATTAAATTTTGAAATTGTATTTTCATAAAAGAATTTGCCGCCAAGACTGAAATTCGTTAGAATTCCAGTAATCCGAATGCCGCCAAAGAAAAACCCCAGTAGTAGAGCGAAGCTCACTACGGGGCAGGCTTGAAATTGTCGTTTCCTTCCAGGAAGCCAAAACCGCAAAAGAACCCGTTAAAAACATCGGCTCGAACCATATTTTAATTTTTGGGGAAGAAATTTTTTTAATCATAAAATTTATAAGATTTGAGGTAAGAAACAGCAGAGGTATCGATTTTTTTGTCGCCCTTGATTTTTTTATGGTTTCGTGTATGATTACAAGTGGCACCTAAGAAAACGGGTGGCTAGAAAGGAGGATTGCTATGGACCATAGCAACCTTGCAGGCCAGAAGTATCCCCACGGTCAGTGTCGTCATGGCAGGTGCCTTGACCACGGACCGGAGTGGGAAAACGTCGGTGAGAAGCGGCGCGAGCCCAATCCAGGAATCTTCGGCAAGAAGACCTACCGGAAAAGCCGTTGCTGCGGACAGCCGATGGCGCGGTACAAGGAAGTGCAGACGAAGCGGTGCAAGAAGTGCGGAAGGACGGAAGACCACATCGAGAACTACCTCGCACTCTGCCTCTGCTGCGGCTATCACTTCGACACCATCTCGTACGCCTCGTACTCCCACTAGGCGAGATGTCTCAATTGGGGTTGCGGGAGAAATCTCGCAACCCCTTTCTATTTTTATAATTTTTTGATAAATTGAATTCATACTTGAATTGCCGCCAAAGAAAAAGCGCTTTGCTTGCTCACCAATCCGCCCAGTAGGACTCGAACCTACAACCAATCGCTTAAGAGGCGACTGCTCTGCCAAATTGAGCTATGGGCGGTTGAAAAATTGTAATACAAAAAACATTGACGGGCAAATCAGCCGCGATATGATTGAGCGGCGCGCGGGTGGCGAAACGGTAGACGCACTTGCCTTAGGAGCAAGCGGAGAAATCCATAGAGGTTCAAATCCTCTCCCGCGCATTGACAAACTCACTATCTGGTTATAAATTACCGATTGGATATTATCCACCGGCGGCGGTTGACGTCAACGCCTTCCCGGCATTAAACTCTGTTCAATGGCTCTTTGAAATGGACTCTTTGAAATGCCGCCCGTTTCGTGAGCAGCGTTTTGGGTTCCCCTCTTTCGGGTTCCCCTCAAAGCGCTGCTCATGAAAAAGTTCATGGGTAGTATGACGTACTGAATTCCGTAAACAACAAAAATGAGGAACATGGATATGTTGACTGTAAATTCGCTGGTTGTGACTAATACGGCACCGAAAGAACTGCTGGAAGACCCTGATAGCATTGGCTGGTGGTTTGGTGACCAGGGCTCCTTCAAATCAGGAGGCGCCAAGGTTAAACACCAGAAGGGCAGCGGCGCCCCGAAGGTGTTCACTTTTGACCCCGACATCAGATTCTCGGACCATCGGCATCAGGTGCTTCAGTTGCCGACTGCCGCCAAGCTGTCGTTCTCCAGACACTTTCATTACGGCTCTGTCCGTCTGGACGATAGCGGCTCACAATTCAGCTCGGCCCTTGGTTCCAAAGGGTCGAACCCCCAGCGCTCGTTCGTCTTTCTGGACAGGACCTTCGGCAGCGGAGAAAAAGTGATAGAGATTTTTCGCAGTCCGGAAGTTAAGTTTACGTATTTTCAAACCGGCGAACGTCTGCTCGAGAACAACATCGAGCCGGTACCGTTCCTGACCGCCGCGGCCGTCTTCAACCAGCCGCTCAAGGACTTTGTGAGCATCATAACCTCGAACTCCAAGGGCACCCGCTTTTTGGTGGAGATCCACTATCGTGAGTCTACTCTGACCATGACCGAGGAAGAGTTTCAAATGTGGCTTTTAAGATACAAGAAGGAAACCTATCGAGTCTTCCCTCAAGGTCAGTGAGTTGACCGCCAACCGCCCTTAACCAGGTTAAGGGCGGTTCTTCTTT
This sequence comes from Candidatus Tayloriibacteriota bacterium, assembly GCA_016181525.1. Lineage (GTDB taxonomy): Bacteria > Patescibacteriota > Minisyncoccia > Phycocordibacterales > JACOZD01 > JACOZD01. Next base: position 4,179 of record JACOZD010000022.1, read on the forward strand.
GCCCCACCCTGATATGTTTTAGGTACGGACATTCTTGGCTCCGCCAAGGACGGTCCTTGGGGGTTTTTCGCTTTATTGACTTTTTATACAAAATATGCTAGCGTTCTAGGCGTAGAAGCACTTTAACAACCAAATAGGCAAACAGAAAGGAAAAAGTTTATGACTACCCCAAGCGGGACGGAGACAGCTCCCTCCGCCGACCCAGGCGCGGCCGTGCCAGGGGCGCCGATGAAACCCGTGTCAGGCGACCCAGTCGTCTCACCCGGCACAACCGGAGAACTTAAGCCCTTGCGGGCAACCACCATGATGCAGTGGCAAAAAGTTCTCATTATCTCAATCATCCTCGCGGCGGCGCTGGGACTCTTCAGATATTTAGGAGTCCGGTTCATGCCATTCGTCGCCGACTTTCACGGCGGCCTTTTGGGAGGCATGGCCTGGCTCGTCTCTGCCCTCCTCGCCCTGCCTTACTACTCGCTCACGGTGCCGGGGCTCACCATGTGGGTGACGCTCGACCCGTTCGCCAAGACCTACAGCATCTACCCGGCCGGCTTCCACTTCAAGCTCTTTTGGGAGACTGTCCAACACAAGGTTGACCTCCAAAAGGAGGAGAAACTTGAATCTAAAAAGCCAGACGGCGGATTCGAGACCTACACCACGAGCGACGGTGTGCTCATGAGTGTTCAATGGGTGGTAATCATGAGGCCGAACCCGGAGTACATTCTGAACTACATCAGTTGGCGACCGGAGGCCATTAGAGCAGTCATCAATGGCGAGGTCAATCTTTTCTTCTCCGATTATTTTGCCAAAAAGAACGTGAACGATATTATCCAAAAAAAGGCTGAATTGAGTAAGGAACTGGCGAAGCTATTCGAAGAAGAAGAAACCAGCAAATTGGAGATGAGATACGGCGTCCGAGTCAGCAATCCGCAGCTCTACGACGCGGACCTTGACCCGGAGGCCCAAAAGGCCATGGCTACCAAGTCGCGGACGAGATTTATCAAGGAAGCGGCTCTAGATCTCAAAAAAGAAAAGAGGAAAGGAGGAGAGAAAGGAGAAGGAAAGGAAATCGATATCAAGGAGGCCTTGGATACAGTCCTTCTTATTAACGACAACGCCCAAAAACAGATTGTCGACGTCCATGTGACAGGATTGGAAAACCTCCAAAACCTGGCGCTGACCGGCATCCCTGGCATAGGAAGGAGAGGTAAGAAAGGCAAAGGAGGAAAACCGGAAGAAAAACCGAAAAGCGAAGAGGAATGAAAATCAGAAAAAAAATTAGATTAGAAAGGAGAAGTTATGCCCGACCTTGATAAAAGATTGGCAAATGAGACGCCGGACTACGGCAAAAACATCCAAAAGGCAACCAAGAAGCTCTGGCCGCTCTTTGCGGCTCTGACTCTGATTATCTTCTTCCGCGGCTGTTACATGGCCGAGGAAAAGAAAAGCGTGAGAGCGGCGGCGGAACTCGGCGACAGGCCGGTTGACCCGGACCCTCTAAAGTACAAGTTCCGCGCCAGGTTTATTCATGTGGCAGACACCGACTGTCCCAACATGGACAATGAGGCGCTCTTCTACTGGGCCGAGGTCAAGGAGTACTCGGACATCAGAATGAGTGTGGTGGTCTACGCCGGCAAGTGGGAGAGGAGATTCCCTCTGGCCTACTTCTGCCTCAATCGCGCCGAGAATCCCAAGAGCGGCAAGTATCACTTCCAGGGAGAGTGGGCCGAGGCCGACAACTCGAACAGCGGCACTTGGTACCTGGAAAAGATAAACTTTCCGGGCGCGCCGCCCTCCTTTGTCGGCTGGCAGAAGGACAAACGAGGCAAGCTCGATTCCTTCTCTCTTTATCCGGTGGCCAGGAAGACCGAGAGAGACAAAGAGTCATCAACTTAAACAAACTTAAACACACCCCCGCAGCGCTTTGCGCGCTGCGGGGTTTTTATATCACTGCGAGACGTTCAGGATGTCAATTTGCCGCTGATACTTGGCGGCGAGCTCCATCACCTCGTCGCCATAGAAGGCGTAGGCGCGATTGCCGGCGTTCTTCCAGCCGGCCAGATACCGGAGGGCGGCCAGACGCTCGGAGGCAGGTGTGCCCGCGTCGGCGCCGTTGTCCATGAGTATCAAGGCCGCGGCCATGAAAGCGTCAGACGGGTCCCAGGGATTAGGCAATGTCTTGCCCGCAGCCGCGGACACTCTCTCCTCGATGAGAATCCAGGTCGAGGGAATAATCTGGGCTGGACCCATGGCTCCGCCCCAGCCGTACCAGGCGCGTTTGGAAACAGGCATCTGGTCGGGGTCGAGGCCGAGCTTGGCCGTCAGTCGCAAGAACGGCTCCGTGTCGCGCGGACTTTTCATATCCACCCGCCACTGGCCGGTGCCGACGTTCTCGCCAAGGTTAGATTCTTCGGCGATAACTCCCAAGAGAAACGCCGGCCGGACACCGGTCTTGCGGTAGGCCGCCTGGGCATACTCCAGAGCCTTATCGAAAGTGATGGCTTGGGAGCCGCGCAGACTAAAGAGCTCGGAACGGATGGCGGCGGCGCTCTTCTCTTTTTGCTTCAAAATTTTCTGATACTCGGCCTCGACCCCTTTGGTGATTTTCAGGAGATAACGTTTCTCGGCCTCTTCTTCCTCAATTTTCTTTTTCTCCAGTTCCTGCAGAATCAGAAGTTCCGCCTCCTCGTTGCGCTTGCTTTCTAACGACCCGCGCTCGGAGGCGGTCAAATTCCTGGAGGCCGTAATCCGCCCATCCTCAATCTTTTCCTCCAAAACGGCGATTTTGGCGGTCTTGCCGCGAATGTCGACGTTCAGTTTCTGGATAGCCAGATTCCTGGCCTTAATGGAGAGCTTGGCGGTCTTGATTTTGGCGTCCAAGATGGCGGTGTCCCGCTCCAGGGAGACCCGCTGCTTTTTTTTGTCCTCAAGAGAGCGTCTCTCTTTATCTATCTCGGTTTCCAGGACCTGAAGTTCTCTCTCAAGTTGGCCCCGCCGCTCGAGAACAGCCGAAGAGAGGTCCTCCGCGGCCGCCGGCCGGCCGGCCAAAGAAACCAAGACCGCAATCATCGCCATTAAGGCCGCGCCGATAAGCAATTTTCTCATTATTCAAATCAGGCGGCCGGCGGGGTCTTGGGCGCCTCCGCCGTCTCGGGAGCCGGCTCGGCTCCCGGCGGAGCTCCTTCTTCGGCCGCGACCTTACCCTTCTTCTCCACCTCGATGGCCGTGAGGTCCGGCGGCGCTTCCTCCTTCTCTTCTTCACGGGGAGGAACCACGGCGGCCACCACCTCCTCGGGCAAAGTTATCAAAGAAACTCCCTCTGGCAAGGAAACATTCTTTGCCAGAATCCGGCTGTCCAGACCAACAAGCGGCGTGACATCAACGTTCAAAGACACCGGTAAATATTTAGGCAGTGATTCCACCTCAAGCTCACGCAGAACCTTAATCAAGGTCCCTCCCAAATCCTTAACCGCCGCCGCCGTCCCGACGAAGTCGAGCGGGACCTTGACCTTTAGTTTCTTGCCCTTCTCGATTACGTAAAAATCGGCATGTCTCGGCTCGCCCGTCACGGGATGGCGGTCCACCTCGGCAATCAAGACCTCTTTCTCCGCGCCGTCGGCCTCGAGGGTGATGACCGCGGACTCGCCGGCCCGCCCCCAAACCTTGAGAAAGTCCCGCATAAGCACAGAAACAGGAGTGGTCTCCTCCTTTCGGCCGTAAAGGACCGCCGGCAACTTACCCTCTCTCCGGAGACGCTCCGCCCGGCCCGGCGCGCGTTTTTCCGCCTTAAGCTTTAGCATGACAACAATATACCTCAAAAGAGAGGAACTCAAAAGTAGTAAAAGCAATCCTAAAAATCCGAATTTCATCCGAATGAATTCGTAGATTGGGATTGCTTTCAGGATTTCCTTCTTAAAAGAGAACCCAGAGAGTCAAACTGACAACGATAAAGAAAACAACAATGAGAACAACATTGGCTTGACTCTCATTTTTGGCCAGGCGCAGGGCGTAAACCAGCCGAACAAGAAAGCTCGGCCGCTTTCTGGTCAGAGGGTCGTACATATCTCTCATCCGCTCCTCTTCGCTAAACTCGACGTCAGGCATAGTGGTAGTATAAATGATTCAGGGTTTAGAATCTAGGTAACTTTGTTAGCCGGTGCCCCGCCCTCAAAAAAATCAATAAGATTTTGGGCGGCTAAAACTGCCATTTCCTCTCTGGTTTCCTTGGTGGCCGAGGCGGTGTGGGGGGTGAGCACTACATTTCGCAGCTCCGAGAGACCCGCCGCCAGGGCGGGTTCGTTCTCAAAAACGTCAAGAGCCGCGCCGGCAATGACTCTTTTTCTCAAAGCATCCACAAGTGCATTCTCGTCCACCACTTTGCCGCGAGAAGTATTGACGAGATAGGCCGTGCTCTTCATAAGAACCAGTCGCTCTTTGTTTATAAGATGTCTGGTTTCGGGAAGAAGCGGCACATGGATACTCACAACATCGGCCTCTTTAAGAGCAACCTCAACCGTTTCTCCGAACCGCGCTCCAGTTTCTCTCTCAAAAATTTCACTGCGCTTGATATCGTAATAAATCACCCTCATATCAAAACCTTTGACGGCAATCTCGGCCACCCGGGCGCCGATTCGCCCCGCTCCGATGATGCCGAGGGTTTTGCCCTTGAGGTCGGCCCCGAGAAGAAGCTCCGGCGCAAAGCCGCTGAATTTTCCGTCCCGCACAAACTTGTCTCCCTCCACTACGCGCTTCATAAGCGAAAGAATGAGAGTAATAGCGTGCTCGGCCACGCTCTCGGTCAGCGCTCCGGGCGTGTTGGTTACAACGACGCCCCGCCTCTTGGCTTCCTCAACGTCAATGTTGTTCACGCCCACGGCGTAGTTGGCGAAGATTTTGGTATGAGGTGTCACCTCATAAATTTCTTTGTCAATCGTGTCAGTCAGCAGACAAAGCACGCCGTCGTATAAATCTTTCTTAAGGGCCGTGATTATTTCCGCTTTAGAAAGCGGCCTGTCCTCCTCGCTCACTGTAAGCTTGTGCCCCGCCTTCCCTAACATCTCCAGTCCTACTCTCGGAATCCTCCTCGTCACAAAAATCTTGGCCATATCGGTTACATTATACAATGAAGCATTTCCCTAATCCTCCTTTTCACTTGGAGTAAAAAGGGGATTCAGATTCGGAAATAAGGTTACGACCAGCCAAAAATTGTCAGTTTCTCGGTCACTGCTTTCTCAACGGCCTGAACCGCGGGTTTTAGAATTTTATACGGCGCCACTTCGTCAGGATTATCTTGAAGCGATTTCTTAAGAGCGTTCTTGTAAGCCACCCGGAGCTCGGTGTTGACATGCACCATCGCCACCCCGGCCGCGATGGCCGAACGGATGTCCTCGGCGCTGTTGCCGCTCGCGCCATGGAGAACGAGAGGCACCCCAGCCGCTTGCCGGATAAGTTTTATTCTCTCAATGTCCAGGTTCGGGTCCCGCCCGCCTTTAAGCATCCCGTGAATGTTCCCCACCGCCGGGGCCAGCAGGTCTACGCCGGTTCTCTCCACAAACTCTGCCGCCTCCTCCGGCTTCGTCAAAAACTCCCCCGTAATCTTCACCCCCGCCGGTATGGAATCGAGAACTTTCGACGACCTGCCGATGAAGCCAACCTCGCCTTCGACAATTACATCTCTGCCCGAGGCGCGGGCGTACTCCACGCATCGCTTTGTAACCTTGGCGTTTTCTCCGGACAAAAGTTCGGCACCGTCGAAGATGACCGCATCAAAGCCGGCGTCAACCGCTTCTTTCACTTTTTCAAACGAGTATGTGTGGTCGGCATTGAGAAAGATCGGATAATCTTTCTCCTCCCTCAAACTTTTAATCAAAGCGGCAACCTGTCTGACACCGATAAAACCTCTCTCCCCCTCCGAAACGCCGATAATGACTGGCGCGCCCGACTTCTGCGCCGCTCGAAAAACACCCCATAGACCCTCGATGTTGGAGACATTGAAGTGGCCAACGGCTTTTTTATCCTTTGCGGCTTGAGAGATAACCTCTCGAAGAGAGTGCATGAAATAATTGTAACATGTATACTTATTTCATGTCAGAGATTGATTTTCTATCTTTTGGCGACATCACCATCGACGCCTTCATCCGGCTTAAGGAGGCCGACGTTCATTGCAACATCGACCGCTCGCGCTGCGAGATCTGCCTGCGCTTCGCCGACAAAATTCCCTTCGAGTCAGTGGAGGTAATCTCGGCCGTCGGCAACAGCGCCAACGCCGCCGTGGCCGCCGTTTTGCTTGGGCTTAAGAGTTCCCTGGTCTCCAACGTCGGCGATGACCAGAACGGCAAGGAGTGCCTCGGCACCTTAAAGAAAAACGGCGTCTCCGTGGACTTCGTCAAAATTCAAAAAGACCGAAAAACCAACTATCATTATGTCCTCTGGTACGATGATGAGCGAACTATTTTAGTGAAGCACGAACCCTACGATTATGTCTTACCGTCCTCTCTGCCGCTAGCCCGCTTCGCTTACCTAAGCTCAATCGGAGAGGGCTCGGAGAATTATCACCAAGAAATCGCCGAATTCTTCAAGAGTAATCCGGAAATTAAAGTGACCTTCCAGCCCGGAACGCTCCAGATTAACCTCGGGACGGAGAGGCTTAAGGAAATTTATGAAAAGACGTTTGTCTTCGCCTGCAATATTGAGGAGGCCCGGAGGATTCTCAAAGACGAGTCTAGCCCCGCGACCGGGTTACTCCAAAAAATCTCCGCCTTAGGACCAAAAATTGTGCTCATCACTGACGGTCCCAAGGGAGCTTACGCCCTAAACGAAGGACAAGCTTACTCTATGCCCATCTACCCCGACCCAAAGCCGCCCCTGGAGCGCACCGGCGCGGGGGACGCCTTTGCCTCAACCTTCACCTCCGCTCTCGCTCTCGGCAGGACCTTCGAGGAGGCCCTCCTCTGGGCGCCCATTAACCCCATGTCGGTAGTGCAAGAAGTGGGGGCCCAAAAGGGTCTCTTGACGCGGGAGCGGCTCACGAAATATCTCGCCGCCGCTCCAGCCGACTACAAACCCAAAAAACTCTAACTCTTGCGCTTCATCACCTTCAGCGCCGCCTCGTAAATACGTCCCTCACCCATGCCGTAGTGCTCCAAGAGCTCCTCCGGCTTGCCCGACTGGCCGAATTGGTTATGGACACCTATAAACTCGATTGGGCACGGATATTCTCGCGCCAAAACCTCTGCCACCGCCGAACCAAAACCCCCGGCAATCTGATGTTCCTCCACTGTCACCACCGCTCCCGACTGGCGAGCAAGAGCCGCAATCGCTTTCTCATCTATGGGCTTGATTGTGGAAATGTTTAAAACTCTCACTTTCCTGCCCTCCTCACTCAAACGCTTGGCGACTTTGAGAGCTTTATAAACCAGCGCCCCAGTGGCCGCGATACCAGCGTCCAACTTGGAGGTCGGGTCTCCAAGTGAGCTGTCGAAGAAAACCGCCGCCTGTCCGATCTCAAACGGTGTCTCTCCCGTAGTTATAACAGGGGTTTTTTCGCGGGCCAGACGGATGTAGGTGGGACTGGTCGTTTTGGCGGCGGCCATGGTGGCCTTTTTGGCCTCAATCGAGTCGCAGGGCGAGATGACCACCATCCGAGGGATAACGCGCGTGATGGCCAAATCTTCGATGGCCTGATGCGTGCCGCCATCAGGGCCCACCGAAACGCCCGCGTGAGAGCCGGCGATTTTGACGGAGCGGTCGTTGTAGCAGATGGTAGTGCGAATCTGCTCCCAGTTTCGGCCAGGGCTAAACATGGCATATGAAGTTATGAAAGGAATTTTTCCCATAGCGGCCATGCCGCTCGCCACCGCGGCAAGATTTTGCTCGGCCACCCCCATCTCCACAAAACGCTCCGGGAACTTATTGCGGAAGAGGTGCATCTGGGTGGACTCGGTGAGGTCGGCGCAGAGCCCGACCACTCTTTTGTCGGCCTCGCCTGCCGCCAGCAAGCCCTCGCCGAAGCCCTTGCGTATAGGGACTTGCTCTACATCTTTATCAAAAAGTTTAGGATTGAGTTTTGCCTCCTCGGGAATCATTCTATATTACTAACTACTTACTAATTTATTGATGCTCGCTTATAATCCTGCCGCCCAGTGTTCTTAACTCCTCGAGGGCCAGTCGGCCTTGCTCGCCTTTGGGCGGCTCGCCAGGCATATCAGAGGCGCCGGGCGGGGTGCCGTGCCACTTGAAGTCCCGCTCCATGAAGGAAACTCCTTTGCCAGGGATAGTGTGGGCCAGAATAACCGAGGGCTTGGAGAAAACGGCCTTGGCCTCGTTAATGTGTTCAATGATGTCCAGAAAGTTGTGTCCGTCTATCTCCTGCACATGCCAGTTAAAGGCCTCCCACTTCTGCCGCAGAGGCTCAAGCGGCATAATATCCTCGGTGTAGCCGTCAATCTGGATGTTGTTTCGGTCCACGACGGCTATGAGATTGCCGAGCTTCTCTTTGCCGGCAAGCATCGCCGCCTCCCAGAGGTTGCCTGCATCCTCTTCGGCGTCGCTCAAGAGGGCATAGATAAAGCGGCCGGAGGACCTGCCTCTGTCCATCCTGTCAGCCAGAGCCATACCTACCGCCTGCGAGAGTCCGGAGCCAAGCGGGCCAGAGCTCGTCTCCACCGCTCCGAAGTACTGGCGGTGAGGATGGCCTTGGAACTTGGTGCCGAACTTGCGGAGTGTCTTCTTATACTCCTCCACCGAGGCGTAGCCGGCATGAGCCATGGCGCTGTAAAGGACAGGGCAGATGTGGCCGTTCGAGAGCACCAGCCGGTCTCTCTCCTCCCAAGCCGGGTTTTTGGGATCGTGGCGGAGGATATAAAAAAAGAGGGCGGCGAAGATATCCGCCATGCCAAGCGGCCCGGCGCTGTGGCCCGAGCCGGCTCCAATCAAGGCCTCGATGAGCGTTTGGCGAATCTCGTTCGCCTTCTCCTCGAGCATCCGGAGGTCTTTCTCGTGCAGATGAACCTTCATTGCTTTGAAAATGAGGATTTGAATTTTTTGCCTTGCGCAGCGCGGCGGCGCGAGCAGAGCAATTTGCCAACAGGCAAATATGCGTAGCAAAAAATTTGAATCCTCATGACATTATATCATAAATTCACAAATTCTTTCAGCGTGCTGCGGATGTCGGCACTGCCGAAAAGCGAGGAGCCGACGACCAAACGGCTGGCTCCTGCCTCCTTAAGACGCAAAGCATTATCAAGTGAAACCCCTCCATCGACACTGATAATCAAGTCGGGAAATCGTCCTCGGAGATCTACTTATCCAAAACCTCATATCTAAACTCCCCACCCTGATAACCAATTTCGGCGATACTCATAAGCTGGACGAAGTCCGCCGCCTCAACATGCTGATAAATTAGCTCAATTGGAGTATCCAGGAGAAGAGCCATGCCGAACTCCGGGTTCGAAGAGAGCTTCGAAGATTTTGGAGATTTTTGACGAAAGTCCTTGATAAGCCGCTCAAGGTTGGACGTGCTTTCGACATGCGCTATCACTCGTCTGGCCCCGGCTGAAACCCAGCTGTCAATCTGTTCCTCCGGCCCCTCGAGCATAAGATGGACCTCAAAACCAAGCTCCTCCCAAAAAGGAAAGCTCACATCCCCTTTAACGAATTTGCCAAAGTCGCCCTCTTTATCTCCAGAGAGAGGCCAGTTTAGGGCAGGAGAAAACTTCCCGTCCGATACATCAATATGGACAACATCAACCAACCCCCGGACCAAAGACACCTTGCGGCGCAAGTCGTCAAAATTTTCCGGAATGATGGCTGGGATAATCTCCATGACTACTTACTAATCTCTTCAATCTTCTTGATTCTCCTGACATGCCTTTCTTCGCCTAGGAACGGAGTTTCGAGCCAGAGTCGAACGGCTTCTTTGGCCTCACTCTCACTTAAAAATCTCGCCCCCAGAGCAAGAACATTGGCGTTGTTGTGCTCCCGCGAGAGCTTGATAATTTCCTGCCCGCCGCCGTAAAAAACCGCCGCCCGGACGCGGGGAAAGCGATTAGCGACAGTGGCTTCCCCCTGTCCCGAGCCGCCGATGACAATCCCACGTCCCTCCGGATTTTTTGAGATCTGGCGGGCCACTGGCGCCAGCAAGTCCGGGTAGTCGTCCGCCGGAACATAAGAGCTCGGCCCCAAATCAGAAACTTCATACCCCAGTTCTCTTAAAAAAGCAACGAGCTTGCCCTTCAACTCAAACCCTGCGTGGTCAGCTCCAATAAAAATTTTCATGATAATACGAGATACGAAAGTATACGAATTGCGAATAAGAACCTCTTTATATAAATTTAAAAGCTATCTTGTTAATTTCTTCATTAAAAAATTTCTTAACCTCCTTCCAACTTATTTTAAAGTGAAGCATGAGAGGCGGATCGCTTTCGGCATCTTCGAAATAGACGAGACTCTTAAGTATATGATGATAGTCGTGAGCAATGGACGGGTACTGCGCAGCCAAACGCCCCATAGTTTTCTCAAGTGGCTCAAGATGATGCGCGCACCAATAAAGATCAAAAAAGTCTCTCTTCCGGCCTCGTTGGGAAATAGCAATTATTTTCATGACTGCGATATCTAACGGTTGCAAGATATTCACTGTGCCATAGCGTACAAATTCTTTTTGGGGTATAAAAAATGGATAGGCGATAAAGCTCACTTTTGCCTGATATAAAACTCCATAAATAGTGCTGGGCCTGTCAGTCTGTATTTTCCAATCTTTATTTTCCTTGAAATGGCCAGTAACTTCAGTTGATTCGAATGTGGCCTCCTTTGTAAAAAAATCTAAATCAACAGATGACCGATGGCCGGTTTGCAAAGCTAGAGCGGTTCCGCCAGCCAAATACCATCCGAGCCCACCAAGCCATATTTCCGTAGATAGAAACTCTAATGCCTTTTTTGTCGGCTTTGGTAAAACCTCCCAATGGAAGTTCAAATTTTCTGCAATAAGAGAGTCCATAAATTTTTTGTCTCCGGTCTCAATGACCTTGATTTGAGAACAACTTTCTTAAGTAGAGCATTATCATAGAAATTACGGAGCCATCTGACTTCCTCATCATGACCAAAATCAAGCACGCGCTCAATGACATACTCCGCGTTTTTTTCGAGGTCTACATTCTTCGGATCAACATCCCAAAAGAGCGACTGTCTTAATTCCATGCCTATATTATAACATATTTTTTAGCTCATATATACTGACCGGCTTTAATCACATGCTCGACCAAGGTGGAAGCATACCCCATTTCGTTGTCGTACCAAGCCAGAACCTTGACGAGATTGCCGCCGACCACCCGAGTCATCTGAAGGTCGGCGATGGCGGCGTAGCGGCTGCCTTTGATGTCCGAGGAAACTAAATTCTCTTCAGTCACGGTGAAAATATCCTTCCAGCGCGGCGAGCTTGCCGCCTTTTTCAAGATTTTGTTGACCTCATCGGCGCTCGTGGCCCTCCTAGCCACTAAGGTAACATCTACGATGGAACCGACAACCACCGGCACTCGAATGGAGATTCCGTCAAAAAGCCCCTTGAGAGCGGTGTAGGCCTTGGTGACGGCCACGGCCGCGCCTGTTGAGGAAGGAATAATGTTCTCCGCTCCAGCCCGACCGTCTCGAAGATGTCTTTTGCTCGGTCCGTCCACCAGCGTCTGGGTGGCGGTGTAAGCGTGGACGGTGGTGAGGAGCGCCTTCTCTACCCCAACAGTTTCGTCGAGGATAGCAAGCAAGGGACTGCCAGCGTTGGTGGTGCAGGAAGCGTTAGAACTAATTTCGCAGGTTTTGAGTTTTTCCTCGTTCACCCCTATAAGCACCGTCGCGCCCCGCACCGTTTCCGGTTCATCCCCAGCCGGCGCGGTCATGACCACGCGCTTGGCCCCGGCCGTGAGGTGCGCCTTACTTTTCTCGAATGAGGAAAAGCGGCCAGTGGCCTCCACCACCACATCAATATCAAGCTCACGCCACGGCAACTTTTCTGGTTCCTTCTCGCTTAAATAATCTATTTCTTTCTTATCCACCTCCAAAAAAACCCGCCCCGCCCGCCGCGAGACGCGGACGTTTTTGTCATACTTGCCGTAAACGGTGTCGTAGGTGAGGAGATAGCCAAAAGTCTCGGCCTCGCCGAGGTCATTAACCGCCACCACCGTTAGCTCCGGTTTCTCCAAAGCCATTTTGAAAAACGCTCTGCCGATTCTGCCGAAACCGTTGATGGCCACCCGAATCTTTTTCATCTGCACTATTATATCTGAATTTTCTCAAACTCCTCAATGACACTGTTGATTTCTCCCTTGAAGATTGCGTCAATATTATGCCAGCTCTTTTTCAGCCGGTGGTCAGTCACCCGGTCCTGAAGGATGTTGTAGGTTCTAATTTTCTCCGACCGGTCGCCGGTGCCGATTTGCCCGCGCCTTTCGGCGGCGTGCTTCTTGGCCTCCTCTTCCTCCACCGCCCTCTCGAGTTTGGCCGAGAGCACCGCCATGGCCCGCTCGCGGTTGGCCGACTGGCTGCGCTCGGCGGTGGAGCGCACGTCGAGGCCGGTCGGTTTATGAATAACCCGTACGGCCGTTTCCACCTTGTTGACATTCTGTCCCCCTTTGCCGCCCGAGCGCGAAAACTCTATCTCAAGGTCCGCCGGATTAAGCTCGATTTTTGGCTTCTTTCTCATGGGCAGGACGGCCACCGAGGCGGTGGAGGTGTGGATTCTCCCGGACTTCTCTGTAGTGGGGACACGCTGGATGCGATGAACGCCGGTCTCAAAACGCAGGCGCCTGTAAACATCCCGCCCGCGAATCTCGAAGGCGGCCTCTTTGTAACCGCCTAGGTCGCTCTTTGATTCGTACAATGGTCGCCACTGCCAACCCTGACCCTCCGAGTATTTTTGGTACATTTCCGCCAGAGTGGCGGCAAAGAGAGCGGCCTCCTCGCCTCCGGCGCCGGCCCTGACCTCGAGCACCAGTTCATTTGGGAATTCATCATCATCCTCGGAGCCCGCAATCTCCTCCATCTGTTCGAGCAGGGCCGCTTTGCGTTCGGCGATAGTTTTAAGTTCCTCCTCGGCTAGCTCCCCCATCTCGGGAGTGGCGGAGACGGCCAAAAGCCCCTTCTCTTCGGCCAGAAGTTTTTCGTATTCAGAAACGAGATAGAAAGTTTTGTGATTCCGCTTAAATCGAGCTAATGAATCGTCCATCTACTTGACCTTATCGGTTTTCTTGGGGGTAATCGCTTTTTTGGATTGCCTGGCCTTGAACTTCTCCACTCGGCCGGCCACGTCGATAATCTTGTCTTTGCCGGTGTAGAAGGGGTGACAGGCGCTGCAAATCTCCACGTTGATTCTCTCTTTGGTCGAACCGACTGTGAACTCGTTGCCGCAAGCGCAGTGAACAAGCGCCTTAGGATAATATGCGGGGTGAAGACCTTTTTTCATAACCCAATTTTAGCAGAAAAAGCGAGGGCGCTCAAGAGAAGGAAGAGAAGGAACGGTAATGTGCAAGCACGTATGGCGGTTGAGCGAAAAACCCCAAGGACCGTCCTTGGCGGAGCCAACATCGAACTGCCCTTGTTGTGTCGCGTGAAGCGACCTGTGGAAAAAATTGCGGCGCCTGTCCGCCAAAGCTTTAGCGTCGGCGGAGAAGCCAGAAGACCAAAGACCAATAGGTCCAAAGACCCAAGGCCCAAAGTCCTAGCGACTACCGCAAGACGCGGAACCCCAGTGGTCAAGCGAGCTGTCGACCCCGACCCAGTCGAGCTCCGGCCGACCGCCGCCGTCCAGATAGACACTCGGCACCCTGACGGCGGACTCGTAGCGGGAGCCGGTAGCCCACACATAGTGTCTTAAGAGCACATCCGTGTGAGTGGTGAGCGCCATGACCCCGGCAACCGTGAGCGGAGACCGCTTTTGCTGCTTGAGGATCTTCTCGGCGTTCTTCGGCGATTTGCCGAGGGTGCTCGAGCCGTCCTCGACATCGTAGATGTAGTAGGGCTTGCTCGGAGCGTCCACCACATCGGAGATCTGCGTCGGGTTGAGGTGAGTGTAACCCACCTTTGAACCGTTCCGCACCATAGCCATGAGGTCGTAGGGGCTCCGAAAGGAACGGGGGATGACCGGGAGGAACGGGATGTTGCCGTCTCCGATGGTCATTTCGCTCGCCTTCTTCACCACCTGACCTTTCTGGTTCTGGAGTATCTCCACGATCTGCTCGCGGACGCCGCGATCCTTGAGGGTCGCGATCTGACTGTCGAAGAGCTTCTCGAGGTCGTTCTTCTTGCTGTCCTGCTTGGACATCTTTTTCATCAGTCTTTCCTTCTTTTTTGAGATTATTCCGTTGTCAAAGCCCAGCCCATACTGGACTTTCACTTTCTGTATTAAGTATAGCAAATTACTGCCTTCCTGTCAAGCAGGAGGGCCGCGGGCGTGCAATTTGGCCGGCACTGTTGCATTATATGTCGCAGAGCGTACTTTGATTATGACAAACACAGAAATTCAGAAAGTCTACAATATTCCCGGAGCGGTATCTCTCATTATCGGGGCTGTTGCTGCCGTTATGGCGGGAGTTCTCATCGCCAATTTAGCAGTGCTCCTCCTGCCGGCCTTTTTCACCGACAGTAACTTCGAAAAAATCGTCTTGAACTGGTCGCTGTTCGGCATAACCGCCGTTTATGTTTCCGCCTTTGGCATCGTTGACATTCCCATCGGCCACGCCGGAGTAATCTTCATCGTCGGCCAGAGAGTTCGAAACTACATGCTCGGCGAGGGGCTGGCTTGGATTCTGCCCTATCCCTTTGCCAAGGCAGTCCCCGTCGATATGCGGGAGAACCGCACGGAGGTGGATGGATTTGATATCCTCTGTTTCGGCGCCGAGAAGACCGGCACCTCCGTGAACTTCAAAACCGCCATACTCTGGAAGGTCAAGGACCCAATGACCTTCATTGATGTCTTGCCGATAGCGCACTCAAACATTCACTCCATAGCCCTCTCCGCCATCCGAGCCGTGGCCTCGGTCTTGGACGTCATCACCGTCCTCAAAGCCCAGAGCGACTTTGCCGAGATTATCAAAAAGGGCTCCGTCGCCGCAGAAGCAAGGTGGGGACTTTCGATTATTCAGGTTATCGTCTCCTCCATCGTGCCTTCAGACAAGGAGGTCATATCTGCCTTCAACCAAGCCCAGATTGAGAAGAGCCAAAAAGAGGCCGAGTCCACGGAAGGTAAACTCCTCTTGGACTACATCAGGGCCCTGGTTGATGTCGGTCTGACGCCGGAATACGCGAGCGGCGTGGCCATGGCCGAGAGGGGCAAGATTCAGATTAAACGCTTCGACATCAATCAGACGGGCAACCCGTCTCTCGCTGGAGCGGCGGCAATCATCGCGGAGTTGCTCAAGGAGAGAGGTTATCCGCCGCCGCCGCCAGACGGGAACGGGGATAAACCGCAAGACAAAGGGAGGGGGTGAGAAAGTATGTATGAAGCCCTGCCTCCCAAAATCGCCCGCCGCTGGGGTGTTAGAGCCATCGCGAGATATTTCATTGTTCTCTGTCTGTTCCTCTTCCTCATGAGTCCCATTTATTCTTTCTACGATTGGCTCAACCGAGCCAGCACCGAGAAAATAAGAGCGGCTAAGAAGGCGGAAGAGCAGAGGAAGACAACGCCAAACTACTTCGGTCAGTACTGGGTGGCCCGCTGGACCAAACTGCCGCTATTCAAAAAAGGCGAGGAGGGGGAATCATACTCCGGCTGGTACTACGCCCGAATTCTCAAGTACGACACCATGGACTTCCAGTTTGTGGTCTACGGCAAAGGCACCAACATCCACGGCTACTTCAACTGGAACAGGGCCAAAAATCCCCACTTCGGCGAATGGTCACAACCTGACCCGCCGGGGAAAGGGACGTGGTACCTTTCAGCCATAAACACCGAACTCTTCGCCGGCTCAATCGGCGACGAGGACGGCCATGAGTCAGTCTTTCTGCTCGAGCCGGCCGAGGTGGTTAAAAGACACAGACAATAGCAAACACCGCCCCGTGACGCTTAGCGCTTTACGGGGTTTTTAATTAACTCAAAAACTAGATTGGCAAAAAGAAAGGGATGTCGGGGGGCGGGATGCCTAAGGTATTGACGATAACGGCGATGATGCCGTACACCGAAACCATGATGGCGATGCCGACAATGCCCCAAATCATGTGGAGTCGGCCTTTCTCTCTCGCCTGCTCGTTGTCCGCTCCGCGGATAAACTCATACACTCCCCAAACGAAAACCACCACCGCCAAGGCGAACAGAAGCTCCATCAAAGGATTAACAATCTGCTCGTTGAGTTTGAGGATAAGTTTGGTGAGCGTTTCGTTCACTTTTACCTCGTGCCGGGGAGAAGGTGAGAATAGCAACCAAGCCCCAGACCGAGACCATGACGGCGATGGCGATAATGCCGTAGAGCATAGTCTGTCTCGCTCCTTTGCGCTTTTCCTCATCAGCGCCAGACAAAACATACGTAAAGACTCCCCAGATAAACCAGACCACCGCCAGAGCCACTATCACAGGCACCACTTTGTTCAAGAGGTCGAGAATTCGGGTAAAAAGCGTGTCCGCGTCCCGCACTTGGGCCAGAGCCAGAAGCGGCAAGGCGTACGAAACGGCTACGGTAGAGAAAGAAATTAATTTATTCATAAATCTTAAAAATGTTAAATAAGTGACGTTAAATAAGTGACCTTTGTAATTCCTTATATTATAAAACTTTTAAGAGCGGCGCTCAAGCGGCGCTGTGGATATTCACACCCCGCGCTGGAAAAGGTCCAAATCGCGCAGTCTCTGCGTATCGTCATCTATATCCCTGACCTCATTCAAAGGAGCTCTGCTAAACAGGGTGCGATTGACAATTTTAACCAAGCCCCAGACCGAGACCATGACCGCCAAACCGATAATGCCGTAAAAAATGTAATCACGGGCCTCCTTGATTTTGTCCTCACTGCCGCCGGCCCGGACGTACTTAAGCAAACCCCACATAAAAGTCACGACCGCCAGAGTCACAATGAGCGGGATAACTTTATCCAGGACACCTATGAATTTGCTGACGACGTCGGCGAAGGTCTTCATTTTCAAAAGCCGGGGCCAAACGGCCCGCCAATTTCCTTAATTGTTCCTCGGATAACCTCGGCAATGAGCTTGGCGCCGAGGAGAATGGCTGTGCCGATGACCGTGCCGAAGAAGGTCGCCCGGGCAGTCTTCAACTTTTCGGTGTCGCCCCGAGCGCTGACGAAGAGAAAGCCGGAATAGACAAAGAAGAAAACGGCGATGACGGCGCCAATGTTCACCACGATGTCCAAAATGGCGGCGATGAAGCCCTGGATGCTGTCGTATTTGAGAGGGTTGTCCAGTTTCATCTCTTTATTTTAACAGCGAATAACTCGAGTCCTCAAGCAAAGCACTAGTGATGGCGAAGACCACAAGCCAAGCCGAGAGCATAACAACAAATCCCAAAATCACCTTGGTGAAAATCCGCCTGGCCTCGGCCATCTTGCCGGTGTCGCCGGCGGCGGTCATGTACTTAATGCCGGCATAAGCGAAAACAGCCGCCGAGACGGGCACGGCGATGATGATGAGGTAGTTGATGACGCGGCGAATGAGGGCGACCAGTTCATCGAAGTCGCACTCCTCTACAAACTCGCCGGTTCTCCGGTCGAGTTCTTGACTGCACTGAACGAGGGACTTGTCATCCCCATCGGCCGAGACGAGAGTCGGCGCGGCCGAGACGAGCAAAAAAAGCAGGAGCGCAGTGACCGCAATCATTTGGGATAAAGGACGCATTTATGGATTATATCTTCCCACAAGTTCAGAAATTTCCAAACTGGCGCGTTTGACGGCTTCAGAGACCGACTTCTCGCCGCTCCCGACCGCCTCAATCATCTCGGCAAACAGCCGCCGGCTCTCGGCGGGCGCGGGGTCGAGCCAGGAGCGGGCGCGCAGAGCGGCTCGATAAACCGTCTCGCGCGAAGCTTCCCCCGCTCCGGCGACCCGGCCGTCTGGCGAGACTCGCTCCGGAGGAGCGGCGAGAAGCGAGCGGGCGGCCGGAGCGAGTGACGAAAATTTAGAAACTTGGCCGAGAAAGTCGGCGCTCGAAAGCAATCCGGCCGCCCGCGAGGCGGCGGCGAGGTTGCGGGAGCTCTTAATGATAGCCGCGCCCATGACCCGGCCGAAAGTAATCCTGCGCCGGCCGGGGGATAGCAGAGGCAGTTCGGCCACGTCGAAGTTAAGGTTGGGGTTTGAGGCCTTGAGCAGTTCGGCCTCGGAGCCGAGACCGAGATAAAGAGCCAGGTCTCCGGCCAGAAAGAAGTCGCGCGAAGCCGGCAGAGAGCGGTTCCAGGCGTAATTATCCCGGCGGGGGTTGGAGAAAGAAGTATAGAAGGCGAGCGCCTCCTCGGCCGGCACCCTGCGCTCGGCCTTACGGTCGAGAACACTCAAGAGATAGCCGCTTTCTTCGGCCACAATGGACGTGCCGGCTTGGAGAAACAACGCCGAAAGAATCTCCTTAAAGTTGGTGACATTCCTTGCCTCGCCCAAGGCGATGGCGCTGACGGCGACGTTGCCGTTGCGGTCGGAGTCGGAGAGTTTGGGCGAGAGAGTCACAACCTCCTCCCAGGTCGCGGGCGGCGAGGCCACGGCGACATCGGAGAGAAGGTCGCGATTCCAGTAAAGGATAAGCGGGTCAACGAACATGGGCAGAGCGTAAATAACGCCTTGTCCCAAGAAGACCTCGCCGCCCTCTACAAAAAATGACTTGAAGGAACGCTCGGAGAAAGAGGCAAAGGGGATGGGAAAGAGCTTATCACGGTGGCGGAGAATAGAGTCGGAGGGCAGAATGGCCAGGTCGGGACCACGGCCGGCGGCTAGGGCCTCAAGGAGCTCTTCGTCGAGGGTTCGGGCGTCTTTCTCCACATACTTTAAGCGCAGAGTTTTGCTCTCTTTGAAGTTGAGGTCAGAGACGGCCTCGGCCATATCGTCGGCTTTGACACTGCCCCACAAAACCACCTCGGAGAGCTCCTGCCGCCCGCCGCCGCCCAGAGCGGCAAACAAAACCAGACCGGCGATGATGGCCAGTCCGAAAACCGCAAGTAAAATAATCTGAAAGTTACTCATTTCTTCCGCAAGATAAGTCCATAATGATAATCGCCGGCGCCAATCTCTCCCTCGAGCGAGAAACCGTGCTTCTCAAATAATTTAAGCGCGTCCGAACGCGGCACGGCGCCGCTTTTTGGCCCTACTCCTCCGACTCCTCCGGCAGTCCAGTCGACAAGCAGGAGTCGGCCTCCGGGCTTCAAAATTCTTTTCACTTCCTCAACCAGAGCGTCATGGTCATCGGCCTGAAAGAGAACGTTGGAAAGGATGGCCCGCTCCACCGAGGCGTCGGACAGTTTCGTCCCCCCGCGCTTTTCAGCGTCTCCCAAAATTATCTCCACGTTCTCGAGACGCGCCGCCTTAGCCTGGTTTCGGATTCTTTCCAGGAGGTCGCGCTGGACGTCCACGGCGTAGACCCGGCCGAGCTCTCCCACCTTGCGGGCCAAAGCTAAAGTGTAAAAACCCGAGCCGGCGCCGATGTCAGCCACATGAAGGCCGGCATAGACATCAAACTGCTCGATATTTGATTCGGGAGAAGTGAACATGCGTGACACCAATCTACGAATTCGCACGAATGACACGAATGTAGATTTATCAATTATAAGTCCAGTGTCGCTTATTCCGAAACCGGCAATCCACATGCCTTGATGCAGAAATTGATGCAGAAAAGTGCAACACAGTTTTGTGCAACACTCGGTGTTGCACAAACACCGAGTGTTGCACAAACTCTAGCTAAAGACAGATGAGCGAAGCGATGGAGTCGCCGGCGCGGAGCTTCATGATACGCACGCCTTGGGTTTGGCGGCCAAGCGAGGCGATTTCTCTAACATCGGTGCGAATGACCTGACTCTTTTTGGAGATGGCCACCACCTCCCTGTCCTCCTCCGTCACCACCTTGGAGGCGATAAGCTCGCCTGTTTTTGGTGTAATCTTGGCGGTCCTCACGCCCGAGCCGCCGCGCTTTTGAACCTTGTACGCCTTGAGCGGCGTCTTCTTGCCATAGCCGTTGCCCATAATGACCAAAAGTTCCGGCTTCTTGAACGCGCCCCTAATGACATCGGCCCCAACCACAAAGTCGCCCTTAAGCAGTCGCACTGCCCGGACCCCCGCGGCCGCCCGGCCCATGGCGCGGATATCCGACTCCTTAAAGCGGACGGACTGCCCTTTGGCCGTGACCATGATAATCTCATCGCCTTTGTCCACAAAACAGGCCGCCTTAAGCTCATCACCGGCCGAGAGCCGGATGGCAATCAGACCCGAACGTCGCACATCATGAAAACTGGCCGCATCCACCTTCTTACCCGCCCCCTGCCTGGTGAACATCATGATGGAAAGTCCGCTCTTCTTAATGTCCTTCCCCATGGAGAGAATGGAAGTAACCTTTTCGCCGCTCTCGAGGGGCAGAAAATTCATGATGGATTTGCCGCGGGTGGCTCGCCGACCTTCGGGAATTTCATACATCTTAATCTGGTAGGCCTTGCCGCGGTCGGTAAAGAAGAGGAGGTCGCTATGAGTGGTGGCGGTGAGAAAATGGGTGACAAAGTCCTGCTCCTTAGTGTCGAGGTCAACCACTCCCACCCCGCCGCGGCGCTGTTTGCGGTATTCGGCGGGGTCGGTGCGCTTTAAGTAGCCGCCAGCGGTCAGCACCAAGACCGACTCGATGTCGGGGATGATATCCTCGGGCGAAAAGTCCTTGGCTTGGTGCTTAATAATCTTGGTCTTGCGTTCGTCGCCGTACTTTTTCTTTATCTCCAGAAGTTCCTCCTTAATGACAGTCAAAATCTTCTTGGGACTGGCCAGGAGTTCCTTGAGCTTGGCGATCAGTTCCCGGACTACCTTAAGCTCGTCTTCAATCTTTCGGCGCTCAAGACCGGCCAATCTGGAGAGCTTCATCTCCAGTATGGCGGCGGCCTGCCGGTCGGAGAACTTAAAACGCTCCACCAATTTGGCGTGGGCCTCCGGCACGTCCGCCGCCGCCTTGATGATGGCCACAATCTCGTCAATGTGGTCGAGAGCTTTTTTAAGCCCGTAGAGAATATGTTCGCGCTCGAGCGCCTGGCGGAGGTCAAACTGGCTGCGCCGGCGAACCACCACTTGGCGGTGGGCGATGAACTCCTCGAGAAGGGACTTCAGCGAGAGCGTCTGGGGAATGCCCCCGACCAGAGTCACTACGTTAAAGTGAAAGGTTTCCTCGAGCTGGGTGTGCTTGTAGATAAAGTTCAAGACGTTCTGGGGGAAACTGCCCTGCTTCAAGTCAATGACGACGCGCATATCCTTGGCCGACTCATCGCGGAGAGCCTTAACCCCTTCAAGTTTCTTCTCCCTCACCAAATCGGCAATCTTCATAATGAGGTCCGCTTTGTTGACTCGATAGGGGATGGAGGTAATGACAATCTGGAGCTGGTCTTCCTTGGTCTCGACAATCTCGGCCTCGCCTCGAACTACCACCCCGCCTTTGCCCGAGGCGTAGGCGTGATGTATATCCTTCTCGCCGTAGACCACGCCGCCAGTCGGGAAATCCGGCCCTTTAATGAATTTAAGAAGGTCCTCGGTGGTGGCGTCGGAGCTGTCGATGAGATGAACAGTGGCCTCCACCACCTCGCGGAGGTTGTGCGGAGGGATGTTGGTGGCCATGCCGACGGCGATGCCCAGGGTGCCGTTCAAAACCAAGTTGGGAATGGCGGCCGGGAGAACAGTCGGCTCCTGACGCGTGCCTTCGTAATTGGGGCGCCAATCTACCGTCTCCTTTTCAATGTCCCGAAGCAGTTCCGAGGCCAGGCGAGTCATTTTTGCTTCCGTGTACCTGTCGGCGGCCGGAGGGTCCCCGTCAACGGAGCCGAAGTTACCCTGTCCAATAACCAGCGGATAGCGCATGGAAAAATCTTGGGCCAGTTTGACTAAAGCTTCATAAACCGCAACTGTGCCGTGCGGGTGGTAATTGCCTGTGACATCGCCGACGATTTTCGCGGACTTGCGAGTCTTGGCATTGGCTGTCAACCCGAGTTCGTGCAGGGTGAACAAAATCCGGCGGTGAACCGGCTTTAAACCATCGCGCACATCCGGGAGAGCCCGGGCGGTGATAACCGACATGGCGTAGTCGAGGTAGGCCTCCTTCACCTCGGCAGTGATGCTCCGCGGCACGACGGCTCCCGCCCGGCCCCCTCCCTCGAGGGGTCTCCGGTTTTTGTCTCTCTCCTCGGCCATTTTACCTCTCTATTCTAGCAAATTTTCGGCCTCTTTACAAACGTCTACAGACCGTAATCTGCCAAAATTTGGCCGAAACGTTCGGGCACGCTGGCTAAAAAGTTTTTGGCGTCCGTGATGAACCGCCCCAAAGCGCCGTCCTCCTCGAGAGCCGCTCCCGCTTGTTCGTTCGAGGCGGGAGCGGCCGCCAAGTAAAAAAGAAAAATGATAACGGTCAAGCCAAGAGCCGCAAGGAGAGCGATACGCTTGCGGACAGGTTCTGGTTTGTTGCGGAGGTCATCTAACATAATTTGAAAATCAAATATCAAAAATTGATATCGCGGTTCAAAGTTCAAAGATATTCAGCCAACTTTAAATTCTGATTCGTCATTTTGCGTTTTGATTTAATTTTGCGGCTGTAAAATCACTATTTCCCCTTCTTTCGAATCTAAATCTTTTTTCTTGACCGTCAATTTATCAACCGCCTCGGCATCCTCGGCCCCGCCCTCTTTGAGGAAGATTTTAAGGGCATCCTTCCTGCCAACCTCGCCGTAGTGCATAGGGATAATGAGCTTGGGCTCGAGCGAAACGGCCAGTCGGTAAGCGTCCGAGGCCTCCAAAACACCCTCACCGCCGATGGGCACAAACAAAATATCCACATCGTCAAGCGTTTCCTTGGTCTGGCTCTCCAGAGCCGCCATGCCCAGAGCGCCCAAGAAGCAGATATTCACTCCCTCGAGAGTGAGGTAGTAGATAGTGTTAAGCCGCTCGCCTCCATAGCGGGAGACGGAGGCCAGACCTTTGACAAAAACTCCCTTAACCTCATACTCCCCCGGCCCGGCAATCTCAAAGGGTGTTTTTCCGCCGAAGGCCGCCTCGGCCACACCGTTCAGGTCCGGGTGATTGGCGGTAGAGAGAACAATATCGGCGCCGAAGCGCGGCTTTTTGAACGCTGAATTTTTGGAGGGAGGATTTACAGCCAGGACGATATCGCCGTGCTGAATCTTGAAAAACTCCACTCCGTAAGAGGACACTATCATGGGCCGATATTAGCATAAATTCGAGAGTTGTTGTAATATCCTCATGATTACGAACGATGATCGCCGCAAAAGAAAAAAGTAAAAAGGAGCCGGGCGCGGAGACCGAAGCGCCGGAACTCTCCTCCAAGTCCAGCAAGTCCAGCGAACAGGCGGGGGAAAGTTTTATGTCAGAGGTCCTCGGAGGCCCGCCCTCGCCGCCGGCTCTGGGGGACTTGGTTGAGGGCAAAGTCCTCGGCTTCGACAAAGCTATTCTCTACGTGGACCTCTCGCCCTTCGGCACCGGCGTTATTTACGGCCGCGAGTACCTGAACGCCCGAGACATCATCAAAAACGTGAGCGTCGGCGACCATGTTGCCGCCAAGGTGGTAGACCCGGAGAACGCGGACGGCTACATCGAGCTCTCGCTTAAGGAGGCCAGACAAGCCTTAATCTGGGGCGAGGCCGAAGAAGCCATCAAGGAGAAAAAGATTTTCGAGCTGCCGGTCAAGGACGCCAACAAAGGCGGCCTAATTATCGAGTGGCAGGGGCTCACGGGCTTCCTCCCCGCCTCACAGCTTAAAAGCGAGCATTATCCAAGAGTGGCCGACGGCGACAAAGATAAGATTCACGAGGAGCTCCGCAAGTTCATCGGCACCAAACTCTTGGTCTCGATTATCGCGGCCGCGCCCAAGGAAGGAAAATTGATTTTCTCGGAAAAGAGCCCCGACGGCAAGGAGAAGGAGAAAATCATCGGCAAGTACAGCGTGGGCGAGGTGGTTGAGGGAGTGGTGACAGGCACGGTGGACTTTGGCGTCTTTATCAAAATCGAGGAAGGGCTTGAGGGCTTGGTGCATATCTCCGAGATAGACTGGGCGCTCGTCGAGAATCCTAAAGCCCTCTTCCGCATCGGTGAGACGGTCAAGGTCAAGATTATCGAGATTAAGGACGGCAAGGTCTCGCTCTCCATCAAAGCCCTAAAGGAGAATCCTTGGCGCGAGGCCGAGAAGAAGTATAAGAAGGGTGACGTGGTGGAAGGGGTGATTATCAAGTTCAATCGCCACGGGGCCCTGGCCTCGATTGAGGAGGGGGTGGCCGGCTTGGTGCATATCTCCGAGTTCGGGAGCGAGGAGAAACTGCGCGAGAAGTTGGAACTGGGCAAACGCTACACCTTCAAAATCGTACTCTTTGACCCCAAGGAGCAAAAAATGGCCCTGTCGTTCGTAGACAAAGACAAAAGTAAATAGTTATAAGCAGTCAGTGGCAAGCGGTGAGCAGAAAAATTGAGAAAAATTGCCGGCACCCGGCTACGAGCTGTTGAATCGGCTCATGGCCTTGTCGCGGCCTTCGGAGACAATCACCTCAATCGCTTCGGCGATTTTTTTGTGCTCTTTTTTGAGAATTTCAAGCTCGGCGGGTTTAAACTTGCCTAAAATATAGGCGTTCACTTCCTTCTCACCATTCGGTTTTTTGACTATGCCTTTAGGACCGCGCTTAGAGATGCCGATGCGAAGACGAATGAAGGCATTGGTCTTTATATTTTCGATTACGTTCTCTACGCCGCGGTGGCCGCCGGAACTTTTGTTGAAAGAAAGTTTTATTCTGCCGAGCGGCAGGTCAAGGTCATCGTGAATGACAATCAACTTCTCCGCCTGTTTGGCATTTTTGACAAAAACTTTAACCGCCTGACCGGACTTGTTCATAAAAGTTTCGGGCAAAATCAGTAAAACTTTCTCTCCGCCGATTTTGCCGGCCGAGGTCAGAGCCGATGCTTTGGAATCAAACTCAAAATCCGGAAATTTTCTCTGACGGGCAAAATAAAAAACCGCCTCCCGGCCGGCGTTGTGCCGCGTGCCGGTATATTCTTCTCCCGGATTGCCCAAGCCGACGACCAAACGCATAAAAAACACTTTACCTCGTTCTCTTGTCTTGTGTCAAAAAGAGCTCTGGCGTAGAATAACAATATCTTTGAGTTAAACTCTCATGCTTAATGTCGCGAACCATCCTCCCAAGACCTCCGACAAGTCTGGTTCCGTTTTCGAGCTCGTGCGTTTTGCCTTGATTGCCATTGCTATTGTCGTCCCCATCCGGCTATTCGTAGCCCAGCCCTTCATTGTTTCCGGGGCCTCGATGGTGCCGACTTTCTCCCACGGCGAGTACCTGATTGTGGACGAATTCTCCTACCGCTTCGAGAAACCGGAGCGCGGCGACGTCATCATCTTCTCTTATCCGAGAGACCCGTCCAAGTACTTCATCAAGCGAATCATCGGTCTGCCCGGCGAGACGCTGGAGATTAAAGGTAAAAACATTATTATCAAGAATAAGATTCATCCCAAAGGTTTCTCCCTAGAGGAGCCGTACGTCGAGAGCCAGACTTTCGGCGAGCGAATTTACTTTCTCAATGAAGACGAGTACTTCGTCCTCGGCGACAACCGGCCGGCCAGTTCCGACTCGCGGTCGTGGGGACCGCTCCCGGAAAAATACATCAAGGGCAAACCCTTCCTGCGACTCCTGCCCATTCAGCGGATAACCGTTTTCCCTGGGGATTACTCGTTCAGTCAGTAACTTGAATGCGCGCCACAAAAACAAAGAGCGAGCGCGAGAAAAACGAATACTTCCATTTCGGGGACTTCGACAAGTGCGCCGAGGTGGCGCTTTACTACGGCTTCACCCCCATCGCCCCGCCGCCTCTCTCCCGCGCTGACTCAACCAAAACCGGCCGCCTCCTCCATGAGGCCGGAGGCGGCGGGGAGAAAGAGCTCGCCGAGGTCGAGGCTCGGGCAGCCATAATCCGCACCTTCATCACCAAGTTCACCACCATTCCTCAACCGGTCTCGCTTTACTGCGGCGACCCCCCCCACCCGCGTCTGCGGCGGCGGGGCGGCGGGAGACGTTTTGAGCTCTCCGTCATCGGCACTGCCAAGTCCATCGCCGAGGCCACCATCATTAAAACGGCCTTCGAGATATTCAAAGAGAACGGATATCAAAACATCTACGTTGAGCTAAATTCCACCGGCGACAGTGAATCCTTCAGCCGTTTTGCTCGCGAACTCTCCGCCTTCTACCGCAAGCACGCCGAGCACCTGCCGCCCCCCTGCCGCCAGACCGCAAGAACGGACGTCTTTGCCCTCCTCAACTGTGAGCACGAGAAATGTTTGTCCCTCCGGGAGGAGATGCCGGCGCCGGTAGGTTTTTTGAGCGAGTCCGAACGAGCCCATTTCAGAGAAGTCTTGGAATTTTTGGAGATGCTTGAGATCCCTTACAAAATCTCAAGCAATCTTATCGGCAACCGGTTTCTTAATCCCCAAACTGTCTTCGAGATTAAAGCCGCGCCGGAGACGACCGGAGACAAACCTTCTCTCCTCGCCTCCGGCTCGAGGTTCTCGGCCCTGGCCAGGAAATTGGGCTGGAGACACGACCTGCCGGTGGTTGACCTCCTCGGCACTTTGGGAGAAGGCAGCGCTCGTAAACGCGCCGTTCTCAAGGTGCGCAAGCCCTCCGTTTACTTTATCCAGCTCGGCTACGAGGCCAAGCTAAAAAGTCTCATGGTTATCGAGATTCTGCGTCAGGCCAGAATCCCGCTTTATCAATCTCTCACTCGCGACAAGTTTTTAAGCCAGATCTCACTGGCCGAGAGCATGAACATCCCCTATTGCCTCATCATGGGCCAGAAAGAAGCCATTGAGAACTCGGTCATCATCCGGCATATGCAGACCCGCTCGCAGGAAACGGTGCCGATTTCGGAGCTGCCGAGATACCTGAAAAATCTTTAGCAACCCAAAACTACGAGCACATCCTAATTATCCTTATTCGAGGCATTCGGATGAATCCGTAAATTAGGATTGAGGATTGATTCTGGACTTAACTTTATGTATTATTCGACGGCATGATTAACGTCGAAGTGGAGAAGGCGCCGAACGAGACCAACAGCAGTCTCATTAAGCGCTTCACCAAAAAAGTCCAGTCAGCCGGTATCCTGCCGCGCGTCCGCAGTATCCGCTTTAAGAAGCGCCGCCCCTCCAAATACGCCAAAAAGAATAGGGCTCTCAAGGTCCTCTCTCACCGCCGGGCTTTAGAAATCTTGATTAAACTCGGCAAATTGCCCGACAAGATGAGAAGGTGAATTTTGTGAGAACGGCCGTAGCCAACTTAACCAAAAAGCGCCTTCCGCGTTTGCCTCTCCAAGCTGCGAAGGACGCCGTGCTCGGCAAGGATTACTCCTTGTCGGTGGCTTTTGTCGACTCCCGCCGCTCCCGCCTGATAAACAAGAGCTATCGAGGCAAGGAGGGGACGGCGGACGTTCTGGCCTTCCCTCTCGCCGAATCAGAGGGCGAGATAATCCTCTGCCCCCGGGCGGCCGAGGTTAGAGCTTCGCTTTTCGGTTTGCCTCTTAAAAAATATCTCCACTATTTGTTTATCCACGCTCTCCTCCATTTGAAAGGATACACTCACGGTAGTAAAATGATTTCTGCAGAGCGCGTGATTCGAAAAAAAATTAACTTCTAAGCGCCGGGCACGCCGCCGAATCAAGCCCCGGGCAGAGGGGTCTTCTTGCGCCCAAGCATGGCTAAAAAAACATCCGTCGGCATCGACATCGGAACCTACAAAATAAAGGTGATGGTCTGCCAGGCCGAAAAATCGGACCGGGTTCTGCCTCGCGTCGTCGGCACGGGTTCAGCCGAGTCCAAAGGCCTGCGCCACGGTTACATCGTCAATCCCTCCGAGGTTTCTAAAAGCATCATGCAGGCGGTGGAGCAGGCCGAAAAAGTCTCCGGCGTCAAAATCAGGCGGGCCTTCATCTCGGTCGGCGGCATCGGCCTCGGCACCTTCCACGCGACCGGCGCGGCAACGGTCTCCCGGGCCGACTCCGAGGTTACAAACCTGGATGTCAGAAATGCTCTGGAAAACGCCGAGAAAGAAATCCCCCCGAGCGAAATCCTGAACCGACGCACCATCCACACCATCCCCACCCAGTACAAAATTGACGGCAAAGCCGTCCTAGGCCGAGTGGTCGGCATGAAGGGCACCCGGTTGGAGGTCAAAGCGCTTTTTATAAGCTGCCTGGAACAGCACTTAAACGACCTAATCGGCGTGGTGGAAGAGGCGGGCGTGGACGTTATCGACGTGGCCGCCTCGCCCTTGGCGGCCAGCTTCGTCACCCTAAGCAAAACCCAGAAGATGGCTGGCTGTGTTTTAGCCAACATCGGGTCCGAGACCACCTCCATCGTCGTCTTCGAGAACAACTTACCCATCTCCCTCGAGGTCTTCCCCATCGGCTCGACCGACATAACCAATGACATCGCCTTGGGATTCAAAATCCCTCTTGAGGATGCCGAGCGGGTCAAAACCGGGGCTCTGGGCGGCTCGGAGTTCTCGCGTCGCAAGATAGATGACATTATCGCCGCTCGCCTCGGCGACATCTTTGAACTTATTGAGTCTCATCTCAAGAAAATCGGCCGAAACGGACTCCTCCCAGCCGGTATCATCATCACCGGCGGCGGCTCGGGGGTAAGCCCCATCGAGGACGCAGCCAAATCGGCCTTGCGCCTGCCGGCCAGGATTGCCAGCTTCAGTTTCGGCGAAGGGGGAGGCGGGGGCGGGCGCCTGCGCGACAGCAGTTGGTCGGTGGCTTACGGCCTCTGCCTCTTTGGCCTCTCGAGCGACTCGGAGAGCGTTCTCAAACATCATCATCAGAACCTTTTGAAAACCTTGCTCTCCTTCGCCAGACAACTTTTGCCTTAGAACATACTTCTGCGGACGTCAAGTCTTTTCTTTTTTGGCCGCTTAGCTATTATTGGGTGAACACAGGGTACACGGTTAAGCGGACCTTAATCATGTTTTTTGTGTCTCTATAATGCCCCAAATTAAGCCGGAAGTGGAAACCTTCGCCCGCATCAAGGTGGTCGGCAACGGCGGTTCTGGCAAAAATGCCATTAACCACATGATTAACTCCAAGGTCAGTGGGGTGGAATTCATCGCCGTGAACACCGACTCCCAAGATCTCCACCACTCCTTGGCCCGAAAAAAGATTCACATCGGCAAGAACCTGACTAAAGGTCTCGGCACCGGCATGAATCCGGACCTCGGCAAACGGGCGGCCGAAGAGACCAAAGAGGAGATCATGGACGCCCTCAAAGGCGCCGATATGGTCTTTATCGCTTGCGGCCTCGGAGGCGGCACCGGCACAGGCGCCAGCCCCGTGGTGGCCCGCATTTCTAAAGAGGTCGGGGCTCTGACCGTGGCCGTGGTCACCAAACCCTTCAGCTTCGAGGGCACCCAAAGGATGAAAATTGCCGACAAAGGTCTAGAGGAGCTGCGCAAAGAGGTGGACGCCATCATTGTTATCCCAAACGACCGGATTCTCTCCATCGTCACCAAAGAGACCACGGCCGGGAGCGCCTTCGCCACGTGCGACGAAATTTTGAAGCAGGCTGTGGAAGGCATCTCCGACCTCATCACCACTCCGGGCACCATCAACGTGGACTTTGCCGACGTCCGAGCCATTCTCGACAACGCCGGTTCGGCTCTGATGGGGGTCGGCTACGCCTCCGGCGAGAAGCGCGACGAGGCGGCGGCCAAGGCGGCCATCAACTCGCCTCTCCTCGACATTTCCATCGCCGGCGCCAAGGGAGTGCTCTTCTCCATCGCCGGCGGCGAGGACCTGACCATGTTCGAGATTCAGGGCGCGGCCAAGGTCATCACCGAGTCCATTGACCCCAACGCCAAGGTCATTTTCGGCGCCGTCCGCGACGACAAGCTCAAGAAAAATGAGATTAAGGTGACGGTCATCGCCTCGGGCTTCCCCGACAACTACCCCCGAAAGTCCTTATTTCAAGAAGAAGAAAAGAAGGGCAAAATCTTCAACACCTTTCTTTCGCCCAAGCCCTCCGTCCAGCCGGTGGCGGCTGCGCCGGACAGAGCGGCGACTTCGCCCAAACCCGAAGCTCGGGTCGAAGAAGAGGACGAGTGGGGCGCCGTGCCGGCCTTCCTTAGACGTTCAAAATTAAAATAGCTATAATACCTCATACGTATGTATGACTTAGCTATTCTTGGCGGCGGCCCGGCGGGGGTGGCAGCCGGAGTCTATGCCTCGCGCAAACGCTTAAAGACCATCTTCATCACCAAAGACTGGGGCGGGCAGAGTGTCGTCTCCACCGGCATCGAGAACTGGATTGGCACCATTAAAATCTCGGGCCTAGACCTGGCCGAGAACTTGAAAAAACATCTTGAGGCCTACGCCCCGGGCATAGTGGACATCAAAGAAGGCGAGTTGACCGAGAAAATAGAAAAGACCGCCGCGGGTTTTAAAATTACCGCCGGCACCGGCTCCTACCAAGCCAAAACTCTGCTGGTAACCACCGGCTCGAGCCGCCGCAAGCTCTCCGCTAAAGGAGCGGACGCTCTGGAGCACCGCGGCATCACTTACTGCGCCTCCTGCGACGGACCGCTTTTTGCCGGCAAGGAGGTGGTGGTGGTCGGGGGCGGCAATGCCGGATTTGAGACCGCCGCCCAGCTCCTGGCTTACTGTCCCTCCGTAACCATGATTCATCGCAGTGAGGAGTTCAAAGCCGACCCGGTAACCGTGGATAAGGTGCTCTCCAACCCCAAGATGAAGGTTGTAAAGAACGCCGAGATTACGGAGGTCAGGGGCGACAAGTTTGTGACCGGTATTGTCTACCTCGACAAAAAGACCAATCAGACGCGCGAGCTTCCCGCCCAGGGCATCTTTGTGGAGATTGGGTCGGTGCCTAACACCGCTTTTCTCTCCGGCCTGGTTAATCTCAATCAGTACGGGCAGATTGTGGTGGACGCCAAGACCCAGCGCGCCTCGCTCGCCGGCATCTGGGCGGCCGGCGACGCCACCGACGGGCTCTATCACCAAAACAACATCGCCGCCGGCGACGCCGTCAAAGCCCTCGAGGACATCTATCTCTATCTCCACGCTGACAAAAAGTAATCCCCGCCTATTCTAGTATTTTGCAAAATACTAGAATAGAAACTAGAGTAGAAACTGGAGAGGTAAAAGAGGATAAAAGAAGAGGCGCCCTGCTTCGCGACACGCGAAGCAAAGCGCCTGTAAACATCATCGAGTTCTGTGGGTCAAGAACCCGAATCACAATATTTTTCTGTGACAGCGATTTCACGCTAGCACTCGCAGTGCCTTTCGATATTTCAAATCAGAAGATATGCCTTCGAAGTCACAGTGCCTCCCCAGTCTAGTATAACCCATTTTGAACTAATTATATCATTCGCTCGAATTTTGCACGAAAGGTCTTGCGAAGCCTCACGTATTCGCTTCTCACCTCGCGGACTCGGCGAACACCGAAAGAAAAAACGCTCCTTGCTTTCCTGATTTGCGCGCGGGGGAATTCTTTTTGAAAAAGGAAAGGGCGTTTTTTTCGGTGTGCTGCCCTCAATGATTCGGGCAGGTGGCGGTGGCAAATTCATCGTCAACACTTTTTGGCATTTTAATCTTGTTGTGGTATTATCTAAATACTATGGATCAAAATATCACACCAATAAATCAACCATCGAAAAATGTTAGTTGGGCGAAAATTATTTGGTCCATTGTGACCGTTTTGCTCTTTGTTCTTCAGCCGCTTTATTTACAATACTTTCCACCTCAGTGCGTTTTCTTTATCTGTGGACCATCTGTATATATTACTGCAATTATTGATTTTGTATGGATATTAAGCGGATTATTAATTTTTGTTCCGCAATTTAAGTCGGGAGGGGTGGTTAAGTTTAAAAATGGCCGCATAATCCTGTTTCTGGTTTTATCTATTTTACTAATTCGATTTGCAGTACCAGTATTGAATTATCCTTATGGATTATATAAATATTTTACGCGACCACAAATCTTTATTACAGCGCCAAGTCAGGGTTCAACACTAGAAGCGGGGAAGGAATACGAACTCAAATGGTACACGAAGTATATTCCTTCTGACGCGACGCTTTTGATAAGTTATGGGTGGTCATATGATGATGCTAATAATAATTCCGGTGTTTATACAGTTGAGAATTTTGGAATGACAGCAAATTCTGGGACTTATAAATTTACGTTTGATCCAGAAAAAATTAAATCAAGAAAATATAACCTTGAAATAAGTCTTTCTACATATAAAGGCGGAAATTCAATTCAAGTGGGAATTCCCTCAGATGTTTACTCGCGCTTGCCAATTATTGTAGTCAATTCTAATGACAAAAATATAATTGCGAGAGAAAATGATGGCTGGATAAAAAGTTCATTACTAGAGTTTAAAAAAGTTGCCAATGAGGAACTGGAGCGAGCGAGATGGAAATCTGTTGCCGCGCTTTGTAAAAATAATGCAATCAATACCGAAATAGGGAGTCTGAAAATTATCGCAGACGATTTGGTCAAAAGAAAGATAGGAAGTTATGATCAGGCTTCGGCCGGAATAAAATGTCTTTCAAATGAGACAAGTTTTGCGCTATCGATTGAACCCAATCAAATACAGAAAGGGGTTAGTTCAATGTGCGTGAATTCCTACGACGTTGAAGTAACTACGCAGGGTGTCGCGTTTACTTCACAGGAGGGTGTTAAATCTGGTACTCCCACTTTTTACAAGACTCCTGACCAAATTGTAGCCGTATGTCGATAATACAATCATCTTTTATGAACTATGAAAACTAAAAAATTAATCGGCTTATACTTTACTTAGTTACTCTTGTTCTTTCGTGGCTTGTCGTTACTCAGCTTGGAAACTTCATGAGCAAATGAAAAAAGAAATGTTGCGGTTCGTCGAGGAGTTACACACAATGCAACACTCGGTGTTGCAAATTGCATTCCTCCCGGGAGCGAGCTTTCATATCGCCCCCGGGGTTTTTCTTTTGGTAAAATAAGCTGCGATCGCAGCTTATTTTACCATTACCATTACCACCAGAGGAAACGGAAACCAGAGGAAATTTCAACTTTTTCCGACAATTTTTCCCGACGATTCTAGGCATCAATTCCCGACAATGTTTCTATTGGTGACCCTACCGGGAATCGCACCCGGATTCCGGCCTTGAAAGAGCCGTGTCCTGACTATTAGACGATAGGGCCTAAAATCCGCCTGAGGCGGATTCGGCCGATTAATTCGCAATGCGAATTGATTTAGGCCTTAAAAATAGTAACATTTTTTGAAGATTCGGCAAAAAACGCTTGCTAAATGTACAAAAATGTTAGACTCTAAGATTACGGAAGGGTGTTCCGAATGGTAAGGAGCCGCTCTCGAAAAGCGGTGCCCGCAAGGGCGTGTGGGTTCAAGTCCCACCCCTTCCGCCAAAGTCTGATAATATGTTTGAGCGCGCTTAGCTCAGTGGCAGAGCGACCGCTTGACGTGCGGTAGGCCGTGGGTTCGATCCCCTCAGCGCGCATATGATTGTGCTTGGAATAGAGACAAGCTGTGATGAGACAGCTTTGTGCCTC
>JACOZD010000023.1 GCA_016181525.1 Candidatus Tayloriibacteriota bacterium
GCGAGGATTGCAACCGGCGGCAAAACTCCGCCCCGCTTTTTGATAAGGCCCTTTTCCCAAAGGGCGGATGGCGTAACCGTCTCGCCGGCGGAAAAATACTTCTCCACTTTGGTGAGAGGAACAGTCTCACTCTTCTTACCCAAACCTTTAAAACGATAACCCCGCAGTTTGGGGACGCGCTTGATGAAGTCGCGAACCTCTGGACGAATCTTCCGGCCAGCTCTGGCCTTTTGACCTTTGGTCCCGCGCCCGGAGGTTTTGCCTCTCTTCCCGCCCCGGCCCACCGTTTTTTTTCTCTTCCTTGACTTAGATTTCAAATTATGGAACTGCATTTTATTTGAGTTGAGAGAGCGCCGCCACAGCCGCCCTGGCGATATTTAACTTGTTCTTGCTCGTAGAGATAATTTTCCCTGTCACATCCTTGACTCCGGCCAGCTCCAATACCGCTCGGAGAGCGCTCCCGGCAACCAGTCCGTGCCCCGGAGCCGGAAAGATAAACACTCGGGCACTAGAGTATTTGGCTTCGACCCGCCTGCCGATAGATTTGGTCGGCGTCAAAGACACCTTAATGAGATTCTTCTTGGCCTGACGCATGGCTTTGTCGATAGCAATGGCGGTATCTCCCCCTTTGCCAAGTCCCACTCCCACTCCTCCTTTGCGGTCGCCGGCGATAAGAGCGGCGCTGAAGTTAAACCGCCTTCCGCCGGCGGACACCCGCGTCACTCGTCTTATAGAAAGAATCTTCTGGTCAAACTCGGGCCTGGCCCGTTCTCGCAGCGGGCGTCTTTCTTTGTCGCCGCGCCGCCGCGCTCTCCGCGCCGAAGGCGGCGCGGCGGCCGGTTCGATTTTGTTTTTGATTTCGTCTTCCATATTAAAACTCCATGCCGCCTTTGCGCGCTCCCTCGGCCAAAAGCCGGACAGCGCCGCCGTATCGGTACGGGCCGCGGTCGAAAACAGCTTTCTTGATGGCCTGATTTTTGGCCTTGACGGCCAAGGCTCTGCCTACCTCTTCGGCTACTTTGGCCGACCGACCCTTTTTGCCGAGAGAGTGTGAAGAAACGGAGGCCAAAGTGCGTCCGTTCTCATCGTCAATGAGCGAAGCGTAGATGTAGCGATTGGATTTAAAAACCGAAAGCCGCGGCCGGGAGACCGTGCCGGAAATTTTTGCTCGGGTGCGGCGGCGGCGCCTTTCCTGATTTTCTTTTTTTAGATTGGCCGACTTCATACTGTTTTCTTGCCTTGCTTGCGGCGAATAACTTCGTCGCTGTATCTAATGCCCTTGCCTTTGTAGGGCTCCGGCTCCCGGAGAGAACGGATGGCGGCGGCAAACTCGCCGACCCTCTCTTTGTCTATGCCCGAAACAAGCAAGACGCCTTTCTCCTGGGTAACCTTAACACCATCCGGAATTTTTATTTTAACCGGATGAGAAAAACCGAGAGATAGAACAATCTCGCCGCCCTTAACCTCCGCCTTAAAACCAATGCCCTCGATAATCAGTTTTTTCTCGTACTCCTCGTTCACGCCCCGAATCATGTTCCGGAGATGGGAGGCATAGGCGCCAAGCAGGGGTTTAACCCCCTCGGGCGAGCCGTTTGCCAAGACCAGCGCCTTGCCCGAGTCGAACGATATCTTGAGACGGCCAGGCAAGCGTCTTCTCAAGGTGCCGAGCCTCCCCTTGACCACGACCTCGGAGTCGGAGATTGAAACCTCCGTCCCGGCTGGAACATCAATTGGTTTTTTAGCTAATCTGCTCATGATAATCACCAAAAGGCGCAGAGCGGTTCGCCCCCCAATCTCTCCCGTCTGACCTCCTGCCCGGTAAGCAAGCCTTTGGTGGTTGATATAATCATGATTCCTCCGCTTGGCAAGGGATAGATTTTATTGGCCTTGAGATACTGTCGGCGCGAGGGAGATGAAAGTCTTTTTGCGCCGTGGATGAGATTCTCCCCATTTTTACGCGCCAGTTTGAGCTCGATAAACCGCGGCCCTTTCTTGCCTCGTTTGGACACCGAAGAGAGGTAACCTTCTCGCCGCAGAACATCGGAGAGCTCCAAAATCAGTCGGGAGTAAGGAAAGGAAAAAAACTCCTTGCGGACGACGGCGGCATTCTTAAGTCCGACTATGAAGCTGGAAAGCGGGTCGGTTACCATGACGATTTTTTCACTCCGGGGATAAGGCCCTCGCTGGCATATTCTCTGAAGCAAATCCGGCACAAACCAAACTGCCTCATGTAGCCGCGCCGGCGGCCGCATCGGAAACAGCGTCGAACCACTCGGGTTTTAAACTTAGGTTTGCGCGCCGCTCTGGCGATAACTGATTTTTTGGCCATAAATAATTGAGAAAAGTACCAAAAATCGGCTGAAGCGTCAAACCAGCCGACCAGATTCAAACTCATTTGCTGAACGGAACACCCATCTCCTCAAAAAAGGCCTGGGCCTCCTCTTTATTTTTGGCGCTGGTCACGAAAGTAATGCTCATGCCGAAAACGTCCCGCAACTCTTCGTCAGAAGCTTCGGGAAAAACAGTGTGTTCCTTGAGTCCGATGGTCAGATTGCCCACTTCGTCAATTGACCTTCTGGGAATACCCCGAAAGTCGCGGGCCCGCGGCAAAGCCACCATAAAGAGCTTCTCGACAAACCCTCTCATCCGCTTGCCGCGCAAGGTCGCTTGAAAGCCGACCGGCTCGCCGGCTCTGATTTTGAAGGAGGCGATGGATTGTCTGGCCGGCCTCGGCGCCGGTCTCTGGCCGGTGATTTTGGCGAGCCGGTCGGGGACAACTTCAAAAATCCTTTTCTTGTCCTTGGCCGAGCCAACCCCGACACTGACCACCACTTTAAGAAGCCGAGGGGACTGCATGGGGTTTCCCCACCCAAAGCGGCCCTTGAGAGCCTCGTACGCCGCTTTTTCTTTTTTTTCTGTTTGATACATAAATTCTAAATTCTCTTTCGGGTCGGTTTGCCGGCGCGCTCATCAATTAATGAGACATTGGAAACATGGATGGGCATGGCCACCTCCGTAATCTGGCCTTTTTGATTCCGCCGGCGCGCTCTGACGTGCTTTCGGACCAGATTCAAGCCCTCCACTATCACCTTTTCTGCTTTGGGAATAGCTTTCACGACCTTACCGGTTTTGCCTCGGTCTTTACCGGTCAAGATACGCACATTGTCGCCTTTTTTAATTTTCATACGATTTCCATCGCCAGCGAGGCAATTTTTTGAAATCCGGCCTCGGCAATTTCTCTGGGAATCGGTCCGAAGACGCGTCCGGCCAAGGGCTCTCTTTTGCCCTTCTCAAGAACCACCACGGCATTTTCGTCAAAACGGACGTAAGAGCCGTCTCGCCGGCGCAAAGGAGAACGGCTCCGAACGATAACCGCTTGGAGGATATCTTTTTTCTTAATGGCCTTACGCGGCTCCGCTTTTTGGACTGAAAGAACCACGATGTCGCCGACCCGGCCGTAGCGCCGGCCGGAGCCGCCTAGAATCTTGAAAACCCTGCCCACCCGGGCTCCGGAGTTGTCGGCGATACTGACGATAGAACGAAGCTGAATCATGTTATTGGATTTACTTGGCGGACTTACCGACCAACCTGAAGCGCTTTTCTTTTGAAATCGGCCGGCACTCGGAGATTAAAACGGCGTCGCCGACGGCGGCGGTGTTGCCCGGGTCATTGACCTTATACTTTTTGAACCGGAGAGAGTATTTTTTGTATTTAGGATGTTTTACAAACCTCTCCACCTTGACCACGGCAGTATCCTTCATGGCGACTCCAACCACCACTCCTTTAAGCACTCTGCTCTTTTTTTGAACCTTAACTTTCATATGGTTTTCACCTAGCCTTCTCCCTGGCCCTGGCTTCCGTCAAAATCCTGGCAATCTGACGCCGAAGATTCATACCTTCCTTAACGTTCTTGGTCTTGGCCCCGGAGACGGCAAAACGCCAAGCTCGGAGAGCCACCCGCTTTTCCTTAAGGAGACGAAGAAGTTCTTCTTTGTCTTTTTGCGCGTACTCGCTCATCTTAGAAACACAGACTATCTAAATTAACTGAATTAAGCCAAGGAGGCAACTAATGCCCGCGGGCCACGACCTTGGTCTTGACCGGCAGCTTGGTGCCCGCTTTGCGCAGAGCCTCCTTAGCCATTGTCTCCTCAAGACCATCGACCTCAAAAATCACCCGTCCGGGCAAAACCTCAAAAAAATATCCCTGCGGGTCTCCCTTGCCGCCGCCCATGGGCACCTCCGCCGACTTGCCGGTGTAAGGCCGGTCCGGGAAAATTCTAATCCAAATTTTCCCTGTCTTGCCGGCAAAACGGCTCATCACCTTTCTGGCGGACTCGATTTGATTGGAGCGGAGGCGGCCGGGCGAGACGGCTTTAAGCCCGAAGGAGCCGAAGGCCACATCAGTACCTCGGCTCTCGGCCTCGATTCTCTCGATTCTCCCCCGGCCGGTTTGCCACTTGCGATATTTTACTTTTTTTGGAAGCAACATGATTGAAAAAAATATTCACTTCGCTCGTTTTTTTTCAGAGAATATCTCCCCCCTGTAAATCCAGACTTTAATGCCGATGTCTCCGTAAGACATATGGGCCTTCTCTCTGGCAAAATCGACGTCAGCCCTGAAGGTCTGGAGCGGCACCCGGCCGCGTTTGAGCTCCTCCGAACGGGCCATCTCCGCTCCCCCGAGGCGGCCGCCAAGATAAATCCGCACCCCTTTTACATCCCGATTGGCCATGACCTTGTCAATGGTTTGCTTCATCACTCGCCTCCAAGGCAGACGCTTTTCTATGCCCTCGGCCGCCATCTGGGCCACAATGGCGGCGCTCGACTCCGGCGAACGGACTTCCTCCACGTCAATTTTCAGCTCCTGGGCCAGTTTGATTTTCTTTTTGGTCAGGAGGGAGAGAATTTCGTCCTTCAATTTAATTACGCCTTCACCGCTTTTGCCGATAAGCAGTCCCGGGCGGGAAGTTTTGATGATGACAATCAGGGTTTTGCGGCTGCGCTCCAGCTCAACCGCGCTGACGTAAAAACCGCGCAGGCGCTTGGCTAGAAACTCTCGGATTAAGACATCGCACCTAAGATGCTCGCGGTATTCAGTTTTCTTGGGACTAAACCACCGGCTCCGCCAGTCCCGGGTAATGCCCAGCCGATGGGAATATGGATTAACGACGTGCGACATAATTCACTTCTTGCTATTTTTCTCCCCCAGAATAACCGTCACGCGGCTCGTCCGTCTGCGGATGGGCTCCGCCCGCCCTCGGGCCCGCGGGCGGAAACGTTTAAAGACCGAACCTTTATCAACCAGAAGCCGACTGATGTAGAGTTCTTTTTCATCCAGTCTGCGTTCGCCTTTGGCGTTGGCCGCGGCCGACTTCAAAAGCTTAGTGAGAGGTCGAACGGCTCGTTTCGGCAAAACAGCAAGAATGGCCAGGGCCTCGGGGACACTCTTGCCTTTTATGGCCTCGGTCACCAATCTCATCTTTCGGGGCGACTGTCCGTAGTTTTTGAGAAAGGACTTCATAAAAAATTATTTCTTGGCCTCAACCACCGCTTTGGCCGCTTGAGCGGCCGCTATTTCGGCCTCTTTTTTCTTGAGCTCAAGCTCCTTCTGCATCTTGCCGCCGTGGCGCACGAACTTGCGGGTGGGGGCGAACTCGCCCAAGCGGTGCCCGACCATCTCCTCGGTCACAAAAACCTCTATGTGTTCTTTGCCGTTGTGCACGCCGAATCGGAAACCCACCATCTCCGGCGAGATTTCGCTGTCCCGCTCCCAGGTCTTTATGACTGGAGTGCTCTCCGGCCTTCTGCCCGAAATTTTTTTCAAAACATTCGGCGAGACGTATGGGCCCTTCTTAAGCGACCTTGACATGAAATGAAATATAAACAAAAAAGCTCCTTGCCAGAGCCGAAAACCCCGCTCAAAGCCTTGGCCTTATCCTACCAAAGCCCCGATTTATGTCAACCCAGACCTCTAGAGTGCGAAATCTAATTCCCTCCACGGCAAACCCTTGCCGTAAGCGAAGCATAATTGGGATTAATACTAGAAAAATTGAAAGTCCATGCCTCATCAGTGGAACTATACTTGTTTTTGCAGTAAGCCGGCTGATAACCCACCTCGTACCAACATCTAAGAAAAGACTCATAACCATAATACTTATATACACAACCAGTATAGCCTCCGTCATTCTCAGCCAGAACCCTATATCGCTCCCCCAGAAGCCATAATGCTAAACCAAAGGTCTGGTAACCATCTCCAGAATTAGAGTCATACCTAAAATAGCCTTGCTCCATCTCTTCAGGAGCAAGTTCCGTCCCGACCTCGTTTGGTAAATACGGCTTTAGCAGATCCATCAGTACACACCAGGACATTTTCAGACCAGAGACCGGATCAATATCATTATCCAACCTCCCACACGTTCTTTCTCTTTCTTCTCCGGGGTCCGCAAACGGGTCAATAGAGGCGCTTTCGGCCCTAAGTTTAGGGTAGTGTTTATTGACGTTGTAATAACGCGCCAGAGCGACTTGTAAGACTCCTAGGTCGGCCAGACTTTTTGAATCTTTCGCCTTCAACTTTACTTGTCCGATGTTAACTACAGCGAAGGTAGCCAGTAGTCCAATAATCGCGGCTATGACAACTAGTTCGATGATGGAGAGGGTGAAGCCGGCTTGATGATTTGAGAATGGGGGTTTCATCTGCTTATTTCCAATGGCCTTTGAGAAAATGAATGGTTTCATTGCCTGCGGATATAATAATCCAAATTGACAGCCAGACCAACCATCCGATGTGAATAATCCGTTTTTCGTCAAGCCAAAATAGTGTAAAATAAAGAAACAAAAGGATAAAAATGAACTCTCTCAAAACGTCGGCGATATTAGCGATGGCCGCGACAGTCATCTCTCTGACGTTTTTGGCAGCGCCAGCCGCGGAAGCCTCGCACATCTCTCTGGCGGCGCCCAAGATTCGCGGCGCGGAGGGACCGGAAATTGCGACCCTCCAGAGATTCCTGATTGACCGCGGGGCGCTCCGCCAGGGCCTCGCCACCGGCTACTTCGGCCCCTTGACCGAAGCCGCTCTCAAAACCTTTCAATGCTCCCAAAATCTTTACTGCTCGGCCGCTTCACCAACCTACGGAGTCCTAGACCAAAGAACCGCCGAGATTATTTTAAAGTTCCTTCACATCCCCTCGCCTCCGGTTAGCTTCACAAGACCGCTCCGCTTGGGTTCAGGCGGCCTTGACGTCAAAACACTCCAAATCTTCTTGAACAAAAGAGGTTTTCGGGTAACCCTCTCCGGCCCCGGCTCGCCCGGGAGCGAAACCGAGTACTTCGGGCCGGCCACCTTTAGGGCAGTTATGGCGTTTCAAAACGCTTATCGCGAGACCATTCTAGCGCCCAATAACCTGACAAGAGGCACGGGCTACTTCGGGCCGAGTTCCATGGCGCTGGCCAACAAACTCATCTCCGAGGATGAAAAACCGCCTCCACCACCTCCACCGCCTCCACCTCCGCCTCCGCCTCCACCACCTCCACCTCCACCTCCGCCCGTTGATACTCGACCTCCCTACAGAACAAACGCCTCCCCCTTTGGAACACTGCCCATAAACACCAGAGAAACGCGAATCTCACTCTCAACAGATGAACCGGCCATCTGCGCTTGGGGAAGGAGCCGAGCAACTCCCTTTTCAGCGCTTAGTCCGTTCTCCGCGAGCTTCTTAAGAACTCACGAAACCACTTTGACGAACCTCGCCGCCGGGCCGCATGAAATTTATGTAAAATGTCTCGACGAGAAGGGTAATGTTAATCCGGACGACTTTATCATCAGTTTTTCCATCGCGCAGGAAGCGGCGGACACAGAGCCCCCAACAATTTCAATAAGTTCTCCAGTGTCACTTACGCCTCCGCTGGGAGTTCGGGGAAGTGTGCTTATAAGAGCTTCGGCCGCCGACAACAAGGGAGTGACCAGAGTTCAATTCAGAATTGACGGCACGGAGCTTGGCATAAAAACAGCCGCTCCTTTTGAAATTAACTTTGACTCGAGCCGCTACACTGCCGGCAGCCATGTCATGACGGCCGTGGCTTTAGACGCCGCAGAGAACCAAAGAGAGTCGGCTCCTTTGGCTGTTTTAATCGCCGACCAAACTCCGCCGCCCGCGCCGACGATTTCTGCCGGGAGCGCCGTCTCCAAAACACAGATTTCCATAAGTTGGCCGCCGGTGGCCGATGACGGCGGCGGCAGAGTCTCCTATGAGCTTTACAGAAACGGGGCGCTCATAATTATCGTCCCGGCCGGAACTTACACGGACAGCAATCTCCTGCCCGGAACCGAATACAGCTACAGACTTAAAGCCTCTGACGAGGCGGAGAACAAGTCCGCTCTGTCGAACGCCGCTTTGGTCACCACCCTGAAAGACCCTCCGCGCTTCTCTCTTACAGATAAAATCGTGACAGCGGACAGTGCCGCGGTCTACGAGGAAGCAAGCAAGCAGAGCGACACGGTTGGCGAGGTGGGAAGCGGCGTGCAGGGCGCTATTCTAGCCAATGCTTGGACAGAGGGCGCTTATTGGTGGAAAGTGAGCTTTACCGGCGGCCTTAGCGGCTGGGTTGAAGATTGGGTGTTGAATCTCTTCGTGGCCGCGCCGGCCAACGTCACTCTTACTTTTGCCGGCAGAACGGGGCTTGCCGTCGCCCCCTGGCCGCAGACCAGTTTATTTGAATCAAAAACGGAAACAATCACCGTCAAATACTCCGGCACAGGAGAAGCCAGCAATCTTGAAATAGCCGGCCTGGCCGGGCCCTTCTCATTCAAAGGCGGCGCCTATCCGGGCGCGGGCGGCAGCTGCAAAGCGACTATCGGCGCTGACTGCGCTTTAACCATAGAATTTACCCCCAGACTTCAACCCGAAATCAATTCTTATTTCACCCCAGTCACAATCCGTTATAAATCGGGAATCGAAACTCGGGAACAAAAATTCTGGTTTCAGGCTAAGAGCAACCCCGTAGGAGATATCTATATCAGCTCCGGCTGGGACAGAGACTTGGTAAACTTCGGACTGTCCTACCTCGGCTCGACCGTCAAACGCTCTGTGGTCTTAGGCACCACCGTCTCCGGCAGCGAGCTTAAAATCATAGATATCTCGCCGGTCGCATCATCCTACACAGCGAACTCTGAAAAATGCAAGGGGGTGATTCTAAAATCGGGCGGGCCGGACGCGGTTGCCTGCACTTTTGACCTAAACTTCAAGCCGGAGAACCCCGGCGATGACAACAAAACTTTCATCGTCACCTATGACAACGCCTTAGAGACCAAAACCAGAACCGCCGCCGTCCGCGGCCGGGGGTGGAAGCCAAGCGCCGAAAATGTCTTAGCGGTTTATAACACAAACTCCGCCGACAGCATCGCGGTTAAAAATTACTATCTGGCCAACCGGCCGGGGATTGCCGGTATAAATATTTTAGGTGTGGCGGTTGAATCACCCGCCGGCTGCACCGCAAACTGCGACCCCAATCCCGAAATCGTCTCGGAGACTGTTTTCAAAACCAAAATTCGAGAGCCGGTCGCAAGTTGGCTCCAAGCCAACCCCGGCAAAGATGTGCGCTACATCATTCTTTTTTACGGCCTGCCCACCCGCTTCATAGAGGCAAGCGGCCTGGATTCGTCC
The DNA here is from genome assembly GCA_016181525.1 of Candidatus Tayloriibacteriota bacterium. Lineage (GTDB taxonomy): Bacteria > Patescibacteriota > Minisyncoccia > Phycocordibacterales > JACOZD01 > JACOZD01. The sequence goes on from JACOZD010000023.1 coordinate 9,660, forward strand.
GTGGAGTATCACTTGAGCGACGCCTTTCTAGCGCTTGGACAAAGAGACGGATACACCTATCCGGCGCCGGCCACCGGATACCGAGCCGGCTACTTCGACCCGGCCGATTATCCCGGCACCACCGCCCTCGTTGCGCACATCGCCATGGGCAGTGTGGCCGATACCTTGGCCTACATTGATAAACTCAAAACCGCCCACCAAAGAATGCCGAACCCGGACACAGTCATCTCTGGGAGAAAAGCCGGCCTCGGAGGCAGCACTTATTATTTGGCCTACGGCCAATCCGGCTCCTACATCGGCGACAGCCAAATCGAGAACCAGCAGGGGGCGCTCATCAGAGACGCCCTGCGTCTTGTCAATCCTGAAGTATCTTTTGTCTACGACACCGAAAAAAGTCCGAGCATCACCCGCGGCTCGAATGTTACTGGCTACTTTACTTGGGGCTTTAACGGAGGGTTGTCAGCCGATTACGCCGTTGACGGCACGCTCAAGTTTTCCGGCAACTCTGGCTGGTATATTCTCCAGACCGGAGAATCTTGGAACGGCCACCGCTCCACCTGGCAAGGGAACTTCGTGGAGTGGTTCGCCAAAGGGGCCTTCGGCGGCGTTAACTACGAAAATACTCCGGTCGGAGCGGTGGCCCACACCAACGAGCCGCAAGGCCCGGGCATCAACCGGGCGCAGTACTTCTCCTGTTTTGAAGAGGGACAGCTTTTCGCCGACTGCGCTTGGTGGAGCCGAAACACGCCTTTCTTTATGGCCGTCGGCGACCCGCTGGTCACCAGATAATATTTACGTCTTCTATTCTCTCTTCTTGCCCACCTTCCGCCGAGAAACGATAAAAATATTGGAGTACTTCTTGGGCCGGCGGGACCTCTGCCCCTTGCCGGTCGGCTTGCCGTAGATGCTTACGGCTCTCCTCGTCCCCCGGCCGGCGCGGCCCTCGCCGCCGCCATATTTGTGGTCGCGGGGATTCATGGCGCTGCCGCGGACGGTCGGCCGGATGCCGAAGTGCCGCGCCCGGCCGGCTTTACCCACAGTAACCAGCCGATTCTCTTCGTTGGAAACCGCTCCAACAGTGGCCCAAGCTCCTTCCCTCACCCGCCGCACCTCGCTCGAGGGCATCTTCAAATGAGTGTAATCGCCGTCGTGAGCGACAACCTCGGCAAAACTGCCGGCCGAACGGATTAAAGTTCCTCCGCCGCCCGGCTTGATTTCGACATTGTGGACAAAAGCGCCGACCGGAATCTTGCGGAGAGGCAGACGATTGCCGAGAGAGATGGCCGCATTCTCGGAGACGACAAATTCATCGCCTCGCTTTACTCCTTGCGGCAAGAGAACGTAACGTCTCTCGCCATCGGCGTAAAGCGCCAGACCGATAAAGCCGGAGCGGTTGGGGTCATACTCGACGCTCTCAATCTGCGCCGGGATGTCCTTTTTGTCATATTTGAAATCCACCTCCCGAAACAATCGTTTCTCCCCGCCGCCTTTATGCCGAGTGGTGATGCGGCCGGTAACACCGCGGCCGACGGCTCTCTTAAAGCCGCGGGTCAGGCGCTTGTCAGGCTCGTTCACAGTCAAAAAATCCGCGTAAGAAATTCGCGTCAACTGCCTTACTCCCGGGCTGGTTGGTCTTAATTTCTTCATAGCTGCCAGAATCTCACACTATCTCCAACTTGTCTCCCTTCTTCAAAACAACATACGCCTTTCTGCCGCCCCCGGCCCGACCCCTCCGGCCTCGAGTGAAAACAGCTTTTGGAGGAAAGTTTACTAATCTGACATCGGCCGGCTTGACTTTATAAAACTCAAATATTTCCTTGGCCACCGCGGCCTTGGTGGCCTCGGGCCGCACATCGAAAACATAAATACCCGACTTCCCTAAGAGACCGGCTTTCTCCGTCACCCGCGGCCGGATGATAACAAAGTTTGCTTTTTGGGCTGCCTCTGTCATCTTTTTTTCTTGGCTCTCTGGTTAATAATTTTTATGGTTTCCTCCGGCTTGGCAAAGATAACATACCTATAGGCCAATAACCCAGCCGGGCTGATGTTCCTGACCTCATCCAGATAAACCTTGCCGATGTTTCTGAAACTCTTGCTCACCGCCGGGCGGCGTTCCGGCAAAGCGATATAGGCGGCGGCCCTTTTTTTCTGGAGTCCCTTGTAGGGCGCGACTTGCGCCAGAGAGTTTAAAATCAAGACCGCCTCTTTGGTTTTGGGTCTTTCTATGCTGATGTCATCCACGAAAACAATTTCATTGTCTCGGAGCTTTCTTGAGAGCAAGGAGAGTAGAGCGCGATTCTTGGCCTGACGGTTTATTTTTTTGGCGTAGATTTTGTCCTTCCGAGGTCCATGGGCCACCCCGCCGCCGACCCAGATGGGAGAGCGGATGGAGCCATGCCTGGCCCGGCCGGTGCCCTTTTGCTGCCAGGGCTTGCGGCCGCCGCCGGCCACTTCGCCTCTGCCTTTGGTGTGAGCGGTGGAATGACGACGGTTGGCCAGCTCGGAGACAGCCGCTTGATGAACTAAATCGGCGTTCCAAGGCACGTTGAAAAGCTCCTCGGGCAGGTTAATCTTCCCCACTTCCTCTCCTTTTTGATTGTAAACTTTAGCTTCCATTATCCTCTTACTTCCACCCACGTTCCCCGCCGGCCGGGCACAGCGCCGCTGACGACAATAGTTCGAGACTCGGGGCTGACATCAATAACCGAAAGACCCGACACTGTTACCCTCCGGCCTCCCATCCGGCCAGCCATACGCATCCCCTTGGCTACCCGCCCCCCGGCCCGGCCGCCGCCGCCGATGGAACCCGCCTCTCTCTCGGAGTGCTTCTGGCCATGGGTGCGCGAACCGCCCTTAAAACCGTGACGTTTAACCACGCCCTGAAAGCCCTTGCCCTTGGAGACGCCGGAGACCGTCACTCTGTCGCCGATTTTAAATGCGGAAACACTGACTTCCTGCCCGGCGCTGAAAGAAGCCAGCTCCTCTGGAGCAATTCTAAATTCCTTAAATTTGCCGTAGGCGCCTAAGTTCTTCAAGCGCCCTTTTATAGACTTCCCAAGTCTCTTTTCCTTGGCGGGAGAAAACGCCACCTGGACAGCGCTGTAACCGTCCGTCTCCGCCTTTTTGACTTGAGTAACCACGTTCGGGGACGCTTCAATAACTGTCACGGCATGAGCTTCGCCCTGGCCGTCAAAGACCTGGGTCATGTTAAGTTTTTTCCCGACTATAAATTTCATATTACATCATCTTGACATCAATGCTCACTCCCGAGGGCAGACTCATATTGGTCAGCGCTTCCACCAGCTTGCCTGAAGGATTTTCGATGTCAATCAACCGCTTGTGAACTCTCATCTCAAACTGCTCCCTGGCGTTTTTGTAGATGAAGGGCGAGCGGTTGACGGTGTATTTGGTAATCTCGGTGGGCAGGGGGATGGGGCCGATAACTTTGGCGTCGTAACGCAGGGCGGTGTCAATTATCTGCTTGACCGAGGTGTCAAGAATTTTGTGCTCGTAGGCCCGAACGCGGATTCGCAGTTTCTGGGGGAGCACCTCCTTGACGCTTTTACTGGTTCTGCGCCTCACAACCACCGGCTTGGTCCTAGCCGCTTTAGCCAGAGCTTTCCTAGGTTTCGTTGCCATACGATGTAATCCCAATCCACGAACAACATCCTAATGCTCCTGATGATTCGAGTAATTCGGATGCATTCGCAGTTTAGGGTCGCGTTATGCGATAATTTTCGCCACCACGCCGGCCCCGACGGTCCTGCCTCCCTCGCGGATGGCAAAGCGCTGTTTCTCCTCCAAGGCCACCGGCGCCACCAGCTTGACCTTAACCGAGACGGTGTCTCCGGGCATGACCATCTCTGTTTTCTCGGGCAGAGCCACCTCTCCGGTAACATCAGTGGTGCGGATGTAGAACTGGGGTTTGTAGCCGGTAAAGAATGGGGTGTGGCGGCCGCCTTCTTCCTTTTTCAAAACGTAAATCTCGCCCTCAAATTCGGTATGAGGCGTAACGGAACCAAGCTTGGCCAAAACCTGACCGCGGTGCACGTCTTCTTTTTTAACACCCCGCAGAAGCACTCCCACGTTGTCTCCAGCCAAACCCTCCGATAGAGATTTATTGAACATCTCAATGTCCGTAACCACAGCTTTAGCCGTCGGTTTAAGCCCCACGATTTCCACCTCTTCGTTAACTTTGACCGTTCCGCGCTCGATGCGGCCAGTAGTCACTGTGCCGCGGCCCTCGATGGAGAAGATGTCCTCAATGGGCATAAGGAAGGGCTTGTCCACCTCCCGGACCGGAATGGGGATGTAAGTGTCCAAAGCCGTCAGTAACTCCTCAATGCTCTTCACTCCCTCGGCGTCGCCCTGGAGGGCCTTGAGGGCCGAGCCTTTGATGATGGGAGCGCCCTTTCCGTCAAAGCCATACTTGTCCAAAAGGTCGCGCACCTCCGCCTCGACCAAGTCAAGCATGTCTTTGTCGTCAACCAAATCAACCTTGTTCAAATAGACCACAATCTTGGGCACGCCGACTTGTTTGGCCAAAAGGATGTGCTCTCTGGTCTGGGGCATCGGGCCGTCCACGGCCGAGACCACCAAAATGGCGCCGTCCATCTGGGCCGCGCCGGTAATCATGTTCTTGACATAGTCGGCGTGGCCCGGGCAGTCAACATGAGCGTAGTGACGCGCCTCGGTCGAGTACTCGCAGTGCGAGATGGCGATGGTAATAATTTTGGTCGGGTCGCGGCGGCCCTCTTTCTCCGAGGCCTTGGCCACTTGATCATAGCTCACGAACTTGGCCAGACCCTTCTTCTCCTGCACGGCGGTGATGGCCGCGGTCAGGGTTGTCTTGCCGTGGTCAACGTGGCCGATGGTGCCGACGTTGATGTGCGGCTTCTCTCTCTTAAATTCAGCCATATGCTTAGACGTTAGATTTTAGATTTTAAATAAAAACACGCGCAAAGCGTTGTCCTTTATCTTATCATATCCCCCAAAACGCGCAAACCGAAAGGCCCGACCTTGAGTCTCCAAAAAGTCGAGCCTTGAATGCGCTCCAAATTATCCAAATTATCCAAATTACTTGACGAAGACCTGAAAGCGATTGATGAACTCGCGAATGAGCTCAATCAGCTGCGATTCGGCAACGGAGGCGGCGCTGCTCCCGGCCGAAGCGGTGAGCACCTGCTGGATTCCCGAAGCCGGCAGGCCGGGCACGCCATAGCCGTTAGCGTAGTCAACCGCGTTTAGGTCTATTACCGTAGAGCGAGAAAACGGGGTCCAGATAAAACCAGTACCCGGATAAATAACACTCTTGAGGTTCGAGAATGTCTCCAAGTACGTGCCATTTGATGTTGGCGTCGAATAATTGGGATTGAAAACCTGCCTACTATCACCCATAAGTTTAGAAGTGACGGAGCTGTAAGATGTTCCAGATAGGGTTATATCTGCCCTCAAGACAAAGTACCTGATTGCTCCAGCCGGGATAACTGCGGTTGAGGAGGAAGTTCCAGATAAGTTATTAACTCCTATATTGACCCGGGAAGGATTACCATTAAAGAAGACTTTATTTCGAGCATTATAACTTTGAAGAGCGCCGTCGCTCTGAACACCAGACATCGGGACTGAAAATGAGGAATCGGTGTAACCATAGAGATTGAAGTTCTCCAGGTAGTCAGTGCAACACACGAATGGCTGTACCACCGCGCCAATTTCAAACCCTAGTTCGGCCAGGCCCACGTTACCAGAGGGACTGGCGGTTACCTTAAACTTGAGGAGGTCGCGTCGTCCAGCCGCTATTTTTGTATTTGAAAGAGGAATCATCTCAATCGTTGGGTAAGATTTGAGCACCCTCACGCCGGGAGTAATCGTGTCTGCCGTCGAAGTTCTGTTTATTGTGGTCCCACTCCATAAGCCGGTTCCATAAGTGCCGTCGCTGTCGTTATCGTAATCAATGCTGACAAGCGCTCCCGGGGTGCCGAGTTGAGAGACGCCTTGAGAGGCGAGGTCGGCCTTCAGCGTCAAAGACTTCTTGGAATCGGCTGTGATAATGAACTTGCTGCATCCCGCACAATTACCGAAGGCGACATTAGTGAGGTCGGGATTATTGATACCGGCGAAATATGCTTCTCCTACCTTAGTGAAGTCACCGTAAGCAACACCATAAGCGGTAACCTTCACCACATCACTGGGAGAGTTATACTGGCTGTTCGACAGCTGAATTGCCAGTTTTATAAGCTCGACTGGCTCGCTCCCCGCCGAGACAGTCAGCACTGTCAAGGTTTGATCGGTTGTCCCCGCCGCCGCCAACTTAAACGGCGGGCTGGACGGGTCCAGAGAAACCGAGAGTGTACCTGCTCTGCTGACAGTGATCAGACCAGCGTAAGAGGTTATCTCCCTTACAGGCACTGACTGACCGGAAACCACACCCGTAACTACTGGGTTAGCATGCTCCGCACTGTATCCAAATTGGAAACTGCCCTGCGCCGTTGTGCTGAAGTCGCATCTTAATGCTAAAGTTTTTGTCGTTCCTTTCTGGATTATCAACGGCGCGTCAAAATTGAAGCGGGTAGTTGAGGAGTTAGTCAGAAACATGACCTGATTCGTTCCAGATTGGAGCGATATTGCGCCATCGTAGATGACACATTTAGTGATATTACTCGGTCCGCTCCCAACCGCCGTGCTCAATTCAATGAAGTTCATCTTCAAATCTTCACTCGAAGTAGTGGCGGCGAGGTTAATATTGGCCACATTAACATTCACGGCTCCGGCGGTGATGCTCTGCGCCGGGCCGGAGGCGCTTATGGTAAGCGCGCCGGTGAGCAACTTCTCAATTCCTCCTTCGGCCACCCAGCCGTCCATCCCGAAGGTAAAGTCAACCTGCCAGAAGATGAAGTAAACCCCGGAGACATACGCCCTCTGTGGCCCGCCAATTACTCTTCCGGTAGCGACCGCAGATTGTTCACCTAAAATAGCTCCGCCAGGAGCAGACCTGACATTGATGGAACTCTGGGCGGAGGTAACAGCAATCGCGTCTCCTATAACAAACTTATTCTCTTGAAGAACCGAAGAAGACGGGACAGTGCTGGAGACAGAGGTGCCATCGGTAAAGTTTATAGTCAGCTTGCCGCCTCTGAAGGGCGCGGTCTCCGGCTGAACGTAGAAGTAGAATTTAGAAAGGCCCGAAGGGTAAGTGCCGAGGAGTTGGTCGTAGGATGTATTGACCTGAACACCATCACGGTAAACCACTATCGGGTAAAGGAGCTTGCCCAAGGGAGATGTGACCGAAGTGGACCAACCCTCGCCATAAACGTTGTGGATAAGATTCATGGACTTGACTGTTTTAGAGGAGCCGAGCGACAGATTTACCTGAAAGTTCCAATCATTGGCGTTGGGATTCAAGTTTCCCCTGCCGGGACCAAAGTTATACTGCCCACCCGCCTTATCTTCCGCCGCGCTGACAACCGAGGCGGAGACAGTGTCAGAGGGTTGGGTGGTGCCGGAGGTGACAGTAAAATAATTATCACTTTTATCGCACCCACCAGTGCCGCAAACTTCAATTTTAAATTTGCTACCAGGGCTTATGTTGTAT
>JACOZD010000024.1 GCA_016181525.1 Candidatus Tayloriibacteriota bacterium
CTAGTAGCCCTTGGCAGTAAAAACCCGTATCTCCGCTCCGCGGCAAAATTATCAGACGCCCTCAACGAAATTTTCGTTTCCGCTGAGGGCTTTTTATTTGGGCTAACGATTTCTCTTTCCAAAACTGACCGGAGTCATTCGTTGTGCGCCTAGAGGGAATCGAACCCCCGTCAGTCGTGTATAAGACGACCGCTTTGCCATTAAGCTATAGGCGCCTGCCCCTACTAATATACCCAAAATGCTCTCAAACAAAAAACCCTGTACATTGGATAGTACAGGGCTGTTAGGCAGCTTGATAAACTTTCTTAAATTTTTCAAGCTCCTTCGCCTTCCGGCTTACGAAAGCCGGCAGGAGATTAAAGAGAAGAACGTTCGCAATCGTTCGAATGCGAGAGTCTCTCTTGAGCCTGCGGTTAAGCCCGGCCATATTTGCCGTCAGTCTGACCCGGGGCGTATACCACATGACACAGCTCCCGCCCGACTGAATCTCGGCTCCGCCGCTGGAGTTAATGTAGACCATCGGCACCACTCCCAGTCTGCTGAAGAAAGCGGCCCACTTGTCCGACTCCTCATTTTGACTGTAAACCACCACCGCGATGTCTCCCAAAGCGGCGGTAATCTGGGTGATATAGTCCGGAGGTCCGCCGGGCAAGTCGGCGATGACAATGTTGGCTCGCTCTTTGGCCAAAGCCAGACGCTCAAGCGCCTCACAGGCCATATACATGGTCCAAGGTCTTTTTTCTGAATCGAGGAGTTTATCTTCCCGACCGAAGCCGGAAGCGATGGCGTTTAAGGTTGGCGTGGCGAGATCAAGATTGATACCTTCAACCTCGAGCCCGAAACCTTCCCAACCGCCGCGCTTCTTGAGCCGTTTAATGATTCTAACCAGCTCCTCAAAGATACCGGCGGCAATGGTTGATTTACCCTCACCAGCTGGACCGCCCACCACAACAACAATCTTCTCGCGTTGCAGTTCCCACGCTCCTCGGCCGTCAAGCTCGAAAGCCGTCTTTCTCCCTCCTTTGACCACAGCCCCGGTCGTGACGCCGAAACCCGGGATGGTAATGGCCACAGACAGCTCCGGAACAGGCCCTTCCGGTTTGTTAATCCTGTCGGTCGTAGTCATCAGTTCTGTGACATATAGTTCTCTCCTCATAGGATTTGATCCTTCTCTCAAACACCTCATAAAACAATCCGTTACCGACTCCAAAATGAGCGCCGGAGAAACTTTTGGCGAAAAGAGTTCATCCAAAAGTCTCTGAATGTCACTCCGTTTCAAACCCCTCTCGCTCCTCATATAGTCCCGGCAAAACTTGAAAAGCTTCCAGAGAATCTCTCTGTGCCTTCGAGTAACCGGCGTGCCATCGGGCAGCTTCTTCAGGGTTCTAATGAGTTCGAGTTCAATCTCACCGACCAAGAGGTGTACTTCTCGGCAGTATCGCCAGCGAACCCGATGGTGATTAATCTCGGACTCGGAGCGCAGAGGCACCCAGAAGTACGAGATTTTAGTCCCATATTTCACCAAGCCACACAATCGGTAAAGGAAGTATTCAAAGGCGAAGATAGGATCGATTGGGAACGGCACAAGTAAAATCTTGTACGGCTCCCTTCTTCTGACCACTTCTCCTCTCGGTTTTTCTCTTCCCGGATTGCCGCTTTTAGCAACATTTCTGACAGCACTTAACACACACTGTCACCTCCAATCTATTTACTTTTCAATGTTCACATCGCACTCCAGACCCAAAAGCCCGAAGTCCGGTCTCAACCATATACAAAAGGAGAAATAAGTCAAGTGGGGAGAGCCGAAATCTAGTTCTGATGTTCAATGTCCAACTTCTTTTTCGGGACAATGCCCTGCGAAATCAAGAGTTTTTCAAACTCGTCCTTTTCGATGGTTTCCACTTCGATCAAGCGCTCGGCGATGGTGTCCAAAGCGGCTCTGTGCTTACCGATGATGACTTCCGCCTTTTTGAGCGCCTCATCAATGATGCGGGAGACTTCTGAATCTATCTCGGCGCTAACTCGTTCAGAGTACTCTTTCTCCTCCAGAACGCGGGTGCCGTAGATAATCCGGCCGCCGACATCTTCCAGAGCCACAGGGCCCAACTTCTCGGACATGCCGTATTTGGTGACCATATCGCGGGCCAGAGCCGTCGAGACCTGAAGGTCGCTGGAGGAACCAGTGGTCAAATCTCCAAAAATCATCTTCTCGGCCACGTAGCCGCCGAGAGAAACAGCAATATCATCGAGAAACTCTCGCTTGGACTGGAGCTTGCGGTCCTCCAAGGGCAGTTTTAGGGTATAGCCCGCGGCCCGGCCGCCCGAAATGATAGAAATTTTATGAACCGGGTCGGCATAGGGCAAAACAGAGGCCGCCAAGGCGTGGCCGGCCTCGTGATAAGCGGTAATCTCTTTTTCTTTTTCGGTTAAGAGGTGACTGCGCCGCTCGGGTCCAAGCATGACCTTCTCGATGGCTCGAATGAGGTCATACTGCGAAACCTTGGTGCGGTTTTCCCGCGCAGCCAGAATCGCTCCTTCGTTCATAAGCGAGTAAAGGTCGGCGCCCGAGAAACCCGGCGTCCGTTCGGCGATGACGGTTAGGTTAACATCCTCGGCAAAGGGCTTGCCGCGGGCGTGAATTCTTAAAATCTCCTCGCGGTCGGAGCGGTCCGGCAAATCCACCACAATTCGGCGGTCAAAGCGGCCGGGACGAACCAGCGCCGGGTCCAAAACATCCGGCCGGTTGGTCGCCGCCATGACAATCACTTTTTCGTTCGGCTCAAAGCCGTCAAGCTCAACCAAAATTTGATTGAGAGTCTGCTCGCGCTCGTCGTTGCCGCCGCCGATGCCGGTGCCGCGCACCCTGCCTACCGCATCAATCTCGTCAATAAAGATGATGGCGGGGGCGGACTGTTTAGCCATCTTAAAAAGGTCGCGGACGCGCGAGGCGCCGACACCGACAAACATCTCCACGAACTCCGAACCGGAGATGGAGAAAAAAGGCACACCCGCTTCGCCGGCCACCGCTCTGGCCAAGAGAGTCTTACCGGTGCCGGAGGCGCCCATGAGAAGAAGACCTTTAGGAATGCGGGCGCCGATTTCCAAAAATTTTTTCGGATTGCGAAGAAAATCAACGATCTCGGTAAGCTCCTCTTTGGCCTCCTTGACTCCGGCCACATCCTTGAAGGTGATGCGCTGTTTTTTGTCGTGCGGAGAAGTTATCCTGGCTTTGGACTGGCCGAAGGTGAAGGCCTGCATGCCCGCCCCGCGAACTTGGCGCGTCAGAAACCAGATGACCAAAAAAAGAAGGAGAATGGGCAAGACAAAGGGCGCCAGATTCAAAAACCAGTAGCCCGCGCCGGTTGGACTCCTTATCTCAATTTTGACGGCGGCCAGTTTTTCTTTCGGCACGCCATAATTAGCCAAGGTTTCGGTCAGAGCTGACTCAACTTCTTTTTTTGACCTCTTTTCCGCGCCGCTTGAGTACTTGATGAAGAGGTTCTCCCCCCTGACCGCAATCTCGGCCACCAAACCTCCCGAAACATCTCGAGCCAGCTCCGAGAGCGAAATCTCTTCTCCCCGCGCCGTCCGGTCCGCGATGAAGGAGTACAAGGCCACGATAATAATGAAGATAAAAAAGACGCTAAAAAGATTGCCGAAAAAGCCGCTAAGACCAGGTCCGTTTTTTCTGTTTTTTCGTTTAAACTTAAACATGGTTTAAGTTCTCATAATGCCACAAAACCATTAAGATGCAAATAAAAAAACCGCCCCGCGGCGGAAAGCTCGCATTCTCTAAAAATTGTGGGATATTCTAAAAATAGCGCGAACCCATTTTGAGGGAAATTCTGACCGCCTCCGCTTCGCTCCGGCGGAACGCTCGGGCGCGGCGGAATTCCCCCCTTCCGCCGCGCCCTCGCTTCGGCAAAATTCGCGCCGGTAATTGCGAAAACAAATACAAGTAAATAATAACGAAAAGAATTTGTTTTCGCAAAGATTTGTTCTTTGATATTTTTAAAAAAGAAAAGCGCTCTGCGGTTCGGTTTTATTTTCCGAAATACCGCAGAGCGCTTGTTGCCGAGTTCTCGATCAGTCGGCCTGCTCGGGATTGACGAGGTGAGCTGTCTGAAAGAACGCGTGGGGGCCCTTGAGCACGCGATCCTCGTGATCCGGCGCCTTGAGGAGACCTTCACCGACGAGCGTACACCCGAGGCGATTGTCGCCTCGCATGTCGATGTAGCGATCGACGAGAAGGTTGTGGCGGGTCCCGCGCAACTGCACCTTCCGCTCCTTCTCGTTCGATGGCTCGATGACCTCCGGGTCATACTCGACGAGTGCGGCCATCCCACACGTTGCCTTCCAGGACAGCGGGAGCGGAACAGCGAACCAGTCGCCCTGACGAACCGCCTTCGTGTCGAACGCTTCCTCGAGCACTTTTGCTCCGTTTGGTTTGATGGCGTTGAAGAAACCATCCTCACCACCGCGAAGTGAAACGATGACACTCGGTTCGAGCTCGACGAGGAACAGCTGCTCGTCGGTTCCGCCGAAAAACGCCCTCGCGCGTTCCCTGCCCGGAATCTGGAGAAGGAACTGCACACCGTCGAGGAGTGGGAAAAACTGCACCTCTTCGTACGCGGGGAGCCTGATCGTCTTGCCGCCTCGGGTTGGGTCACCACCCTTCCAGTCGAGGACTGCGACACCGGCCTTCTTGGGAAGACCACCTAACTTCTGCTCTACTTCAAACAGTCTCATGACACGTCTCCTTTCTCAGTCGTGGGCTCGAGTTCGCACTCGCGTGCGCCGAACCCGTGGTTTTCGTCGAGGAAATGGATGACGTACTCCGGCTCATCTTGAGCCCATTCCTCGACTGGTTTGAGCCGAACGATCTCGCAACGCTTACCGTCGTTACTCCTAACACCGGACACGCCGCGGTTCGTGAATACACAAACCTGATTCATCCGGTATCGGTGCTGAACTGCCTGTTTGGTTGTCATCGCTGACAAATCTCCTTTCAGTTGTATAAGAGCTGATTTTGGCGAGCGAATCGGGAAGAAAATCCCAGTTCTACCAAACTAGCCAAATCTACACTAATACTACACGATTACCCCCCCATGTCAAGCCCGCCTGGTGATTTAGAAAGATGCTAAAAATTTTCCATGAAAACGGATTCTACCGGGAAATTTTTATCTACAACATTGAAAAAAATAAAAAACAGAATTCCAAATGAAATCCTGCCTCAAAAATTCGATATGTTTTTCTTTTCTAGAAATTGTCGGCGCGAATTTTTCCGAAGCGAGGGCGCGGCGGAAGGGGGGTTCAAGGGGAGGAATCCGCGCGGCGAGCATTCGGTCTTGTCCCCGGCGAAAATGTTGAGAAGTTTTGAAGCAGTGGAGATGATCGGGAGCTGCAACAAAATTAAAACGCCCATAAATAGGCGTTTTAATTTTGTTGCAACACCGAGTGTTGCATCTTCGCGCAGAATGCCTGCCCGCCGAAGCCATCGGTGAAGCGCAGGTCGGCGCAGGCGGGGAAAAGCGGGCGAGAGGGGCGGACGAATAAAACCTTTGTATAAAATAAAGTAAAGTGTTATCCTATAAATAATATGCCTATTGATTGGTCAAAAATCTACATTAAATATAAAGGTTTGTGGGTCGCTCTTAAAGATGACTATACAACAGTTGTGGCTAGCGGCAATACTCTGGAAGAGACATTAAAGCTTGCGGAGAAGAACGGAGTTTCTGATCCATACTTAACAAAAGTTCCAGAAAAGCTCATGCCTTTTGCTGGCTAATTTCTCACCGCAATGAAGTTTCCATATATGAATTTGGGACAAGGTATTTATCGTCCCATCATACCTTTTCATATTTCATATCAAGGAGGGAAAGCAATAAAATATTTCGGCCTCGTTGATTCTGGCGCAGATTTTACCTATATCGCTGGCGAGTTAGCGCCTGTAATTGGCATCAAGCATATTAAGACAGGAAAAGAGGAATCTGTGTCAGGAATTGGAGGGGTATCTAAAGTATATTTTCACCCAGTAACTATAAATATTGGCGGTAATAATTTTGATATTGAAGCTGGTTTTACTACTGATTCAACTATTAGTGATTTTGGATGTGGATTACTGGGACAGGCTGGTTTATTCGATTATTGCACCATAAAATTCAGCCGTAGAAAATTTGAAATGGAAATTACACCTGTACCACCTGAACTCAAAGGGACTGAACTCAAAGGGAAGAGGTAGTATATCCAAAGTGACAGACGAGAGATAAAATGGGCATCTGTGCAACACCGAGTGTTGCATCTGTTGTCATGAACGCGGCATAAAAAGTAAGCTTCATATCATCAGCATTTTTGGTTGTTTTCACGCCTTTTGATTGGTGTGCATGAATTCTTGTTTTCAAGTCTTCACTGAAGCCAGTATATTTTCTGCCGTGGGGGTTTGTGAGTATATAAACGTAATACACATTCTAATTATATGCCCTACTTCGCTAAAGCTACGAAGGGCACTGCTTCGTTAAATACACAAAAACCACCCGTAAGAGTGGTTTTGTGTCAGTGCCGTGCACTGCGTAGCTCGGCGTAATCGACGAGCGAAGCAGTGGAGATGGGCGGAGTTGAACCGCCGTGCAAAAGTTTTTCGCGCTTGAGTCTACAAAGTTTAGAGTGTTTGGCGTTCTCTCCGGCGGCTAAAAACACTCAAAACACCGCCGGGGCCGTCCTCTAATTTTAAGCCGCCCGCCGAGGCAGCGAGAGCCGAGCTCCAAAATTATGACACGCTCCCCGACTATGGAACCTCATCGAGTGGCGCGTCGCGGCCGCTTACGCTACCGCGAAAGCAAAGTTACCCGCTCCCAAGTAGGGAGAGGCGACTGCTTGAGTTCCTGATTTTGCAGTTACTCGTTTGGAGACTTTTTGAGAGTTTCTCCAGCTCTACCTTGCACAAACGAGACAGAACCTTTGTCTATGCCTTTCATCCCCTAAAACATTTGCAAAGCAAATGTTCGGGCCTTATCCTTTTTTCAAAGTCCTTCTAATTTCTCTTTCGGCTTCACGCCTCTTCAGTGTTTCTCTCTTATCATGCTTCTTCTTGCCCCGGACAACCGCCATTTCTACCTTAATCCTACCCTTTTTATTATATATGGAAACAGGCACTATTGTCAAACCTCTGCTTGAACCTTTGCCGCTAAGATAAGAAATCTCCTCCCGGGTAAGAAGCAACCGCCTCGGCCGGTAAGGGTTAAAATCCGATGGGGTATTGGCCGGCTGATAGGGCGGGATAAAAACACCCACAAGCCAAGCTTCACCTTCCCGAACCGAGATATAAGCTCCCCCAAGAGAACCGTGCTTGGCTCTCAAGGACTTAACCTCAAAACCCAAAAGATCGACACCCGCCTCGAATTTCTCCAAAAACTCGAAATTTAATCTGGCTTTTTTGTTTTCTAAAAGCATCTCACGCTTGACGGCTTACACCCGAATGATAGCACCTTCTGACCGTATTTTGATATAATCTGATTAAGCTCCGTGCATCAGTTTCTGAAACAACGGCTGGCTTGGTACCGCGCTTGGCACAATAACCCGCGCTATACCTTTTGGAATTTTGTCATCCTGGCGGCGGTCGGCGTCGGCATAGCCACCGCCCTCACAGCCACCTCCTACCGACTTAGTGTCGAACTCAACTCCGGTCTAAACCCGGTAAAAAAATCTGTCCGGGTCACCGCCACTGCCCCGAATCTCAAAATTGCCATCTTCGGCGACCAGGGCCTGAACGACAACACCAAAGCGGTCCTCAAACTAGTTAGGGACGAGGGCGCCGAGGCCATCATCCACACCGGGGACCTCGATTACATTGATTCACCCGACCTTTGGGACAAAATAACCACCGAAATCTTGGGAGCGGATTTCCCGCTATTCGTGGCCTTAGGCAACCACGAACTCAAAAAATTCGCAGAGTACGAAACCAAGGTCAGAGAAAGGCTGGAGAGAGTGAAATCGGCAGAGTGCACTGGAGAAATACCTCGGAAAATGGCTTGCCATTACAAAGGACTTTACATCATTGTCGTTACGCCGGGCGTGGTGGATGCAGGTCACGAGTTCTTTATCTCCGATAAAATCACCAAAGACTCGTCACTCTGGACCGTCTGCGCCTGGCATAAAAACCAGAAGCGCATGCAGGTCACGAGCGCGAGCGCCCGCGACGAGACCGGCTTTGCGGTCTATGAGGAGTGCCTCAAGGGCGGGGGCATTGTCGCTACCGGCCACAACCATGTCTACGCCCGCACCCACCTCATGGAAAGTTTCGAAAAGGGAGAACTGGCTCTTAAAGAGACGCCTCTCAAAATCAGTAAGGGACGGAGTTTGAACGTCATTTCTGGCCTAGGCGGCAAAAGCATCGTTGAACACGGTTTTCGCCAAAAGATCTGGGCCAAGGTATACAGTAAAACCGAGGACGCCGCCTTCGGAGCGCTTTTTTGCACTTTCAACATCAGAAACCGACCGGAGCTGGCAAACTGCTACTTCAAAAATATAGACGGAGAAATAATCGACTCCTTTGAACTCCAAAGCCAGATCAGAGACTGATTTGTGCTGAAGGAACGAGAATGTTATACTTTAAACTGTAATAACACTCTGTGACCAGCGTTAAAGCCCGTATCAATCATCAAATCAAATCGCCTGAACTGCGCGTCATAGACGAAAAGGGCGGTAATCTGGGCATCCTCTCTCTAAGCGAGGCCCTTAAAAAAGTCGAGGCCGCGGGGCTGGACTTGATTGAAATTTCGCCGAACGCCACCCCGCCTGTTGCCAAAATAATGAATTATGGTAAGTTCTTGTACGACGAGAGCAAAAAGCAGAAGAACACCAGAGGCAAACTGCACACCGTCGAGACCAAATCCATCCAGATAACCATCGGCACCAGCGAACATGACCTCAGTCTCAAGGCCGGCAAGGCTCATGTCTGGCTTAAAGAAGGGCACCGGATTAAAATCGACCTCTTCCTCCGAGGCCGGGCCAAATATATGGACCCGAAGTTTTTGGAGGAGCGGCTGGAACGAATCACCAAACTCATCCCCGGAGAATTCAAGGTGGCCGAGAGGCCGAAAAAGAGCCCGAAGGGTCTCTCCATGATTATTGAAAGAGGGGTGAAAATAAAATGAAACCGAATAAATCTTTTTTGAAAAGACTAAAAATCACCAAAGGCGGAAAAATTCTAGCTCGAAAGAGAGGTCAGAACCACTTCAACGCCAAAGAAAGGGGGCGGAAACAGCTGGCTAAAAACCGAAAAGTCGGCGTCATCCTGTCAAACCGCCTGAAGAGGAGATTTATAATCGTCAACCGATGACCAGAGTCAAAAAAGCCTTGAATGCGCTCAAGTACCGGCGCAATCTCTTGCGGGCCGTTAAGGGCTACCGCTTCGGCCGAAGCAAGAAAGAGAGACAAGCGCAAGAAGCTTTTTTCCATGCCGGCGCGCACGCTTTTGCCCACCGCCGAGACAAGAAGAACGACTTTAGGCGCCTTTGGAGCGTCCGCCTGGGGGCAGCCTTGCGGCAAAATGGCCTTTCCTACAGCAGATTTATCGGCCTCGCCAAGAAACGCGGCGTCTCTCTCAATCGCAAAATTCTTTCGAATCTGGCAGACAATCATCCGGAGACTTTCAAAAAAGTTCTGACCAAAATCACCGGTTAAATCACCGGCTAACGAAGCTCATAAATTTTGCCGAGTTCCGGATAAACTGCATTGAGGCCGACATAATCTCTAAGTCTCTGGGTCAAAAACAAAGAGGCGCGGGGTTCGCCCAAAACCACAAAAACTTCCTTTAGAGTGGCGGCGCTCCGCGCGGCAAACTCCACCAAATGGTTCGAGTCCATGTGCGATGAGTAGCTGTATATCACCCTGACCTCGGCCCTGACCGGCACACGCTCGCCGTCAATCAGGACCTCTCGAGCTCCCTCGGCCAGAAGTCTGCCTAAAGTGCCCACCGATTGATAACCAACAAGGAGGATGGTGTTTCGGCGGTCCGGCAGGTATATTTTCTCGTGGCTAACCACTCTTCCCCCCTCCGACATGCCGGACCCGGCGATGATAATCTTTGGGTTGGCAACCCGCGCTATGGCGCGGGAACTGCCGCCGCTCTCGGTCAGTTTCAGCCCCGGGAAAGAGAAAATATCGTCCCCTGCCGCCATCTCGGCCAAAACCGATGGTTTGAAAAAATTTCTCCGGTTTTTATAAATTTTCGTGACTCTGATGGAAAGCGGCGAGTCCAAAAAAACCGGCAGAGATTGGATTTTGTGTCCCTCAACCAAACGGTTAAGCTCATAAAGAAGAACCTGGGTTCTCTCAATTGAAAAAGCGGGAACAATCAACGTGCCGCCCTTCTTTATTGTGCTCTCTATCGCCCGCTTGAACTTTTCTTGACGTTCTTCCTTGGGTTCGTGATTGCGGTCGCCGTAAACGCTCTCTATGACGAGGTAATGGCTGCCAGTCACCATCTCCACATCTTTAAGAAGAGGAGCCGGGGAGTTGCCGAGGTCGCCGGTAAAGAGAATGCGCCGGCCGTCTCTCTTGAACTCAATCATGGCCGAACCGAGAATATGCCCGGCGTCGCGCAAGGTAATCTCGAATTCCCCGCCGAGGGCGGCAGCCGAGTGATACTCAAGCGGCCACCACAAGGAGAGAGTTCGACGGACGTCGGATAGGTCGTAGAGAGGAGATAGACCGAGAGCTTTTGCCTCCTCCGCCAAGATCCGGGCGGCATCTTCAAACATCACTTCCGAGATGCTCCGAGCGGCCTCGGTGGAATAGATGACACCCCTAAAACCCTCCTTCACCAATCGGGGGATGAGTCCGATATGATCCAGATGGGCGTGCGTAACGGCGAGAAAATCAATCTCATGAGGCCGGTAAGGAAAGGGCCGGCGGTTCCAGCGCTCCGCCCCTGGCACCCCCTGGAGAAGCCCGCAGTCAACCAAAATCCTGACCCCACCACCCTCCAGCAGAAAATTCGAACCAGTGGCCGTGCCCACCCCGCCGTGAAAAGTCAAGTGTGAGGCGCTAGACATAGAGTCTGCGGAGGGTGAAATAAAGGGCGGCGGCAGCGCCGCCGGAAACGTCCACTATCAAATCCGAAACCGTATCTCTGGCGTAGTCCGCCACGCTGACAAAAATCAAACCGCTCCAGTACTCAAAGGCCTCCCATCCAAGACCGATGATAAACGAGGTCATAATAGCCGCGATAAAAGCGGCCCGAGAATGCCGCCTGTCCCAGGAAATTTTACCGGAGATAAAAAGGAGCCACAGGCAGGCCAGCGCCACCCAAGCTCCGCCCAAAAAGTGGATAAACAAGTCGAGCCACCAAAAATAAAAATAGAGATACAGATTCAAAGCCAAAATATGCAAAAGAGCGATGAGAGCGATAATCGAGAGCAACCAAATGAGAGGAATGATTCTCGGCATGACGCAAATTGTGTCAGAAAAAATGAAGAAAGCCAAAACGCAAAATTCCCCCTGGGCCGCCTCCACCCGATGGGAGGAAGAAGGGAGAACCTTGATGGGACTATCTGACCGTATTACCCTCGTTCCTACGAGGTGGGTGCCCGCAGCGACATCGTTCAGAAAGCGACTGCCCTCATCCCGACGGAGCAATGTAGGGCTCCCTTGCAAGTGAGGTAAGGAAAATACGTCAAATAGTCCTGGCTCAATTATAAACCCGTCAAGGAGGAGTGCAAGCCAGCTATTCTAGAATGCCGTCGAGGTTGATGTCGTAGAGAATGCTCTCCGAGAGATGTTTGTAGGAGACAAGTTCAGCTCTTTTGAACCAATGCTTGATTTCCGCCTCCGCCTCCTTGACGGAGCCGGAGGCGTGGACGAGATTTCGCACCGCCCGGCCGTCTCCATCGGCCATCTCATAAGAGTCCAAAACAAAATCTCCCCTGATAGTGCCGACATCCGAAGTTAAAGGTTCGGTGCCGCCGACGAGCTTCCTTACCACGGCCACGGCGTGCGCTCCCTGCCAGACGCTCAAGATAACAGGCCCGCTGGTAAAGTATTTGATAAGCTTCTTTAAAATAAAATCGGTCACCTTGTAGGGGTCACCCTCGTAAGGATGTTTGAGTCCTTTGGCCTTGTAAGCGGAGATATTTTTCTCACCGGTTACCAGCCGCCATTCGGGGTCAAGAGTATAGTGTTCCTCCACTTGCTTGGCCGTGGCCACTGTGAACTTCAAGCCAATAAGCTTCA
Organism: Candidatus Tayloriibacteriota bacterium; assembly: GCA_016181525.1. Taxonomy (GTDB): domain Bacteria; phylum Patescibacteriota; class Minisyncoccia; order Phycocordibacterales; family JACOZD01; genus JACOZD01. Next base: position 12,232 of record JACOZD010000024.1, read on the forward strand.
AGCCGATTCGCTCGAAACGCGAGATTATCTCGCCGATGAGTGAGCGTTGAATACTATCAGGTTTGATAATGACCAGAGTTCTTTCTTCTTTGTAATGCCTTTTCGCAACCATGTTTTCAGCCGACTGTTTTTAAACGGCGCTGTTAAGCTTGGTTAAGACCTCCGGCTCCCCCTCCGTAATCAAGACAGTGTGTTCGAAGTGAGCGCTTCTCTTGCCGTCGGCCGTGCGGACGGTGTAACCGTCGCGGTCGACATAAACTTTTTTGGTGCCCTCGTTTATCATGGGCTCGATGGCCAAGACCATCCCGGACTCAAGCGCCTCGCCGGTGCCGGACTTCCCGAAGTTGGGAACGTAGGGGTCCTCATGAACACTGAAACCTACTCCGTGGCCGGAGAGCTCCTCCACGATACCATAGCCGAAAGGTCTGACGAAGCTCTCGATGGCGTGACTGATGTCACCTACTCTGGCTCCGGAGCGAGCCGCCCCGATACCTTGATAAAGAGCCCGCCAGGTTACCCCGATGAGCTCCTTACCCGCTTCATCCACCTCTCCCACCGCCACCGAGAGAGCCATATCGGTAAAGAGCGACTGGTGGATAAGACCCATATCCAGAGAGACAATGTCTCCGTCCTCAATCACTCTCCTCTCTTCGTTTGGAATGCCGTGAACAACTTCGTCGTTGATGGAAACGCAAAGAGTGGCCGGGTAAGGCCGGCGCGCTCCGTAGGGTTTGTAATGAAGAAAAGCGGGTTTGTCCCCTCCCGCCTCCGCCAAGTTCTTAGCAAAATCGTCGAGTTCTTGGGTGGACACTCCCGGGGTGATTTTCTTCACCACCTCGTTTAAAATATATGCCAGTCTTCCCCCTCCCTCCCGCAGAATCTCGATTTCCTTAGCGCTCTTTTTTGTTATCATTCGTTAAAACCTACACCTTTTCGGACATCTTTCCAAACCGCCTCAACCGATTGTTCACCATTAACCTCAACGAAGCGATAAAAAGAATTTTTTCGATAAAACTCAACAGCCGGCAAAACATCAGTCTCGAACCAGGCCAGACGGGCTTCAATATCTTGTTCGTTGTCGTCAACTCGCCCTCGACTCTTTAATTTCTCCACCGCCCACTCTTTGCTGACGTTCAAGTAGACAACGTAAGCGCTCGAAAATTTGTAGAAATCGAAGATGGAGTGGAGAACGCCGGCCTCGTGGAACTTGCGCGGCGTGCCGTCGATGACAAGATGCTCTAGGCCGCGGTATTCCTGCGCCAGGCGGCGAGACCAAAAGTAGACGGCCAAAAACTCGGGCACCAAACCGCCCGCATCATGAATCTTCTTGGCCAATTTTTGTGTATAAGTATCCCCCTTAATAAACTCGCGAAATTCCTCGCCGATCTGCAGATAAAAAACCGACCGCTCTGGAGAAACTTCCTTAAGGTAATTAGAAAGAAGAGCCGCCTGCGTGCCTTTGCCGCATCCCGACCGGCCAATGAAGATAAAGATTTGAGGAGACATTACTGGCTTCAAACTGTTATAAACTCCTAGCTTACAAGAAAAACAGCGGGATTGCTAATTTGCAATACATCTCATAAGTATCGTAGTGTACTGCAACAATTCTAAAACCGCGGAATTTCCGCGGTTTGCTATTACTCAGCACTTCACATTTGACTTGCACCTGTAACAAGCTATAGCAAATTACAGGTGCGGGAGCATCCGGTCGGCATAATTCAGCTTAATCCAAAGAATGTCTTCAAACGCCTATCTCCTTCTATACTTTCCGCTACAACGTAGAGAATGTCCTTGTCGGCTTGAAGATCGGTTTTAATTAGGTTCATAAAATCTTCACAATCAAATGGATACACCCATACGCTATCCTGAAGGCGGAAAAATCCGATAGAAATTAATGTGTTGCGTAATTTTTCTCTAACTAGTTTTCTCTGTTCTTTTATATCAAAAATTATTAGCCGCCACTTACCATCCCAGCGTTTCGGCCTCCGAAGGGTGAAATTATTTTCTTCAAATACCACAAGCAGTCTTTCCCCCTTGGCAGTCAATTGAATTGACCTTCTGCCATTCTCAACGACATCCATTAATAATTTCTGTTCGATTAACCTTTGAACTGACCTATTGATAGTACTGGTCCTTGGTTTTGCTTTCCTGTGAAATGGTTTGAGCGCCTGGATGGCATTCGGAGCAATCAGCGCAACCGCGAGTACGCCAGCAAGAGCTACACTTGAAAGAACAGCTTTCTGTATATTCCCAAGTCGCTCTCTTTTCCTTTTTACCTCAATATATTTCATTACGCACTTTTTAGACTTTTTAGACTTTTTAGACTTTTTAGAAGATATTCTAACCCCTGCACGCGTAATTTGCTATAGCAAATTACGCGTGCAGGATAATTCAGGGTAATTTTTAAAATCATCCAAATTAAAATCATCCAAAATTATTCAGCTCTAAAATCACTCCGCGAACTCTGTGAACATTCTCTTCAGTACTCCCGCATTGAGACCTGGGCATCGACGCGTTTAATCAAGTCGAGAACAACCGAGACCACGATAAGGAGTCCCGTGCCGCCGATGGCCAGGGCGGCGTTGCCGGTGACGGCCTGCATGGCCAGAGGCAAAACGGCAATGAAACCGAGAAAGACGGCCCCCACCAAGGTGATACGGGTCAAAATGCGAGTGATGTGCTCGGCGGTGGAGCGGCCGGGCCGGACGCCGGGGATGAAGGCCCCGCTTTTCTGGAGGTTTTCGGAAATCTGGGCCGGGTCAAAAGTGACAGCCGTGTAGAAGTAGGTAAAGAGAAAAACCAAAGCAAAGTAGAAAATCGAGTAAAACCAGCCGTTGGAAAAGAGGTTAAAAAGAAAAGAAGCCGCGCCTTGAACGCCCGGGCTCGGGATACCCTCCAGAAACTTAAAAAGCATTTGGGGCAGGAGCAGGATGGAAAGAGCGAAAATAATGGGAATAACCCCCGCCTGATTGATGCGCAGGGGCAGATAAGTAGACAAACCGCCGTAAAGCTTCATCCCGCGCACCCTCTTGGCATAGGTTACGGGAATCGGCCGCTCCGCCTCCGTCACCACTACCACGCCATAGATTACCGCCGCGGCGGCGGCCAAGAAACCCGCATAGACCGGCAGATCGGCGGCGTTGAAGTTGTAATAAGCTTGAGTCATGAGGCGCGGCAAGTCGGCGACAATACCGGCGAAGATGAGAAGAGACACCCCGTTACCAATGCCGAACTCGGTTACTAGCTCCCCGAGCCACATAAGAAAAATCGAGCCGGCGGCGATGACAATAATGTTAATGATTAAGGATACGCCCGAAATCTCTGGAACAATGCCCTGCCGCGTGAGCAAAACCAAAAAGCCCAGGGCCTGAATGACGGCCAAAGGCACGGTCAAGAGGCGAGAATATTGAGTGAATTTTTGCCGGCCGGCCTCTCCCTCCTCGTGATACATCTGCTTGAGCTTCGGGGAAATCATAGTGAGAAGCTGCATGATGATGGAAGCGGTGATATAGGGCCCGACCCCCAGCATGACGATAGAGAGATTGGCCAATCCTCCGCCCGAAAAAAGATTAATCAGACCGAAAAATTGATTATTCTCAAAAAATTTCTCCAAGGCCTCGAGGTCGGCGCCGGGGATGGGAATGGCGGCCAGCAATCGAAAAACAGCAAGAATCCCCAAGGTGAAAAGAATCCGCCGGCGCAGTCCCGGGTCAGTAAAGACAAGCTTGAGTTTGGAAAGAAAGTTCATGTTTGCCTGACTTCTCCGCCAGCAACCTCGATTTTCTTTCTGGCTTGGCCGCTCAAACGGCAACCGGCCACCACAATCTTTTTGCTAATATCCCCGTC
>JACOZD010000025.1 GCA_016181525.1 Candidatus Tayloriibacteriota bacterium
AAAGTCGAACTTTAGGGCAGTGAGGAACGCAACCAAGGCGGCAGTTAACTCCACCAACGGATACTGAAGGGAGATGCGGCTGCGGCAGTGACGGCACCGTCCCCGCAAAATTATGAAACTCAAAATTGGGATGAGCTCCGCCGCGGCCAGTTCGTGGCCGCAAGAGAGACAGCCGGAGCGACCGCCAATCCCTCTACTAGTGTTGTAGCGGATGATGACGACATTCAAAAAACTGCCGACGAAGGCGCCGAGGATGAGAAAGAAAAATCCGTAAACCAGGTTCATCTAGTTTCTGCTTTCAACTGCTCACCAACTCCGCCGAGGGGACACAGCGAGCTTTGCCGACCCCGAAGTCAATTACCGATATCCCCCTCTCAATCTCCCCGACCCCGGAGTATCCTGAATTATCAACACACCATTTGAATCCGGAGGCGCTCTGGAGCGGCGTCTCCACCGCAAAACTTTCGGCCACCGAACCTCCCGTCGGGTGGGCTGAAGCGCAGAGAGCCGAACCCGCCAAACGCATCACCTCGATGAGCGTGGGCCGAATGTCGCCGTTGTGGCCAGAGGCGGCGGCAGTATCGTTGAACAAAGTTGTCTCCGGAGCACTGCCGCAGTCAGCCGGCTCACCACCCCCGGAGTAGGGCACTCCGTAATGGCCGTCTTTGTCATAATAAATCTCGGCCAGGGCGCGGAGGCTCCCCAACTCCGACTTCAGGGCCGCGTCCACGGCCCGGAGCTTCGACTGGCGGATGGAGGCGATAATGATAGAGGCGAGGAGACCCAGGACGGCGACGATAACCATGAGTTCAATCAAAGTGAACCCTCTCTCGGCTCGAGATTTTCTGTCTAATGCCACGGCTCAAATTATAGCTCAAAACTCGGCCAGAAGAGTGTGGATTCAGTAAATGCCGATGTAACTCTCCGGCACCCATCCGCAAACGCTGTAGTCCGGAAAACAAATATTCCACCACCAAATTGATGAGGTGTAAGAGGGCTCCGGTGGTCTTGAGACTAAGCCCCACGAACCGATGGGGAGTTCGTCAGAAACAGCGCATGAAGAACCAGGTTCACAGCGCGGAGCAAAAGCGGATGACAGATAAATATTTCTATCATTTTCGAAGCCCGCATTCGGCGGAAGAGCCGCCCCTTCACCCGAAAGAGACGGGTCGCATTTAGCAGCGCCGCCTTCGGCCTTGACGCCGCCGGCGGCAGAAACACCGCTTGAGTCAAGGCACCACTTTTTGCTTGGGTCGGAGCGGAGAGCGGCCTCGACGGCAAAGCTCGCGGCCCCGCCGCCGGCGGCGGGGGCGAGACACTTGGGAGAAACGCCCGAATTTTTCTTAACATTTTCAAGAATGGAGAGGACCGGCGGGTCGCGAAAGAAACTGCCGGCCGGGACGAGAGAATCGTCGTCGCAGTCGGAGACGGCGTTCATCGGCGAACCGTAGTCTTTATTGTTATCGAAATAGATGCCAGCGGCATTGCGCAGATTGCTCAAGCCGCTTTTGATGGCGCCGTCATAGGCCTTAAGCCGGGAGGAGCTCATGACGGAGAGCACGACGGCCGCGAACAAACCCACCACGGCCACGACCACCAAAAGTTCGATGAGTGTAAAACCGCCCTTTCTGTCCATGAAGTATAAAAAACTACATGCAGATGTAATCTGATGTAACAGAATCAATATCAAGTTTGATATTCATCTAAAAATCATACCAAAGAAAACACCGGCCTACTATATATAAAGTATAAAGTGAACATCAAAAACCCTCCAGTCTAGGAAAGGAGGGTTTTTGGAATGCACCCAAGAGAGGTGTCATGGGCAGACTGTCGCACTAGCAGCAAGATTGACTGTGGTTGACTTAGAAGCCCCAGCGCTATCAACACACCACATTGCAGATGCAGTACTAACGGAAGCTGCGAGTTGGGATTCGGCTGCCCATGCGGTCCCAACAGCGTTTACGTGGCATGTCGTCTCATTCCAAGCCCCAGCTGTAATCAAAGTAGTGACTATGGTTGCGTCACCGTGAACATCGGCTGCTGCAGCAAGAAGCCTGCCTGCTGGTTCAACTCCACCAGCAGCTGTAGTACCGCAGACTCCAGTGTAACTATTGCTGTTCGAATCATAATAAAGCTCGGCCTGGGTCCTGGCACTAGCCATCTGCGACTTTACTGCCGCATCCTGCCCCTTGCTCCGGGCAGTGTTTAGGGAAGCCAAGACGATGGCGGCCAGGATACCGATGATGGCAATGACCACCAGGAGCTCAATGAGCGTAAAACCTTTATTTCTCTTCATTTTTAACTTTTAATTTTAATTTACTAAACACCCTCCTTTCTCTTCAGAAAGGATGGGATAATCGACCTTCCCCTCCTTAGCCGAAGCTAGAAGGGCGTTTTTTAAACGTACGGGAGTATTATAACTCAAAAATCCGCTCGTCAAAGGATGGATGTGGATAAATTCTAGTGTCTAGTTTCTAGGTTTCTACTGTATAGCGGAGGAAAAATTGTATATCGGCAGTATGACGGCGGCGAGGAGCAGCGCTACGCCCAGCGCCAAGACAATGATGAGAATGGGCTCAATGAGGTCAACCAGAGTATCAACGGCTTGCGTAACCTCGCGATTGTAAAACTTGGCCAAGGTCTTGAGGATGCTCCCAAGCTCCCCCGACTCCTCGCCCACCTTTATCATCTGAACCATCACTCCCGGTATGACCTCTTCATGAGAGAAGGCGTCGGAGATCGGGGCGCCGGAGGTGATGGCCGCCCCGGCGGAGTTCATGGCGCGGTAAAAAATCATGTTGCCGGTCACCGCCGCCGTAATCTCGATGGCCCTGGCGATGGGGATGCCGGAGGTGAGCTGGGTGCTCAAGTTGTCGGCCACCCGAGAGAGATAGAGTTTGCGCAGAAGCGGTCCGAAAAGAGGTAGGTTAATTTTGAGCTCGTCAAACCATAAGCGCCCCACAGCCGTCCCGACATACCGCCAAAAGAGATAAAGACCGACGATAAGGAGAGCGAGCAAAGCCGGACCGAAGTCCACAAAGAAGTCGGAGAGGCCGATGACAATTTTGGTGTAGATAGGGAGTCCCTGACCGAACTCGCGCAAGATAACGCTGACTTTGGGGATAACCTGGGTGAGCATGAGCACCATAACGGCAATAAAGACGATGACGACGAAGATGGGATAAATGAGGGAGTTCCTGACCTTGAGATTGACCTCGTAGGTGCGGTCGAGATGGTCGGCCAGAAAGGTAAAGGTTTCGTTCAACTTTCCCGTCTCCTCGCCGGAGCGCACCATGTTGACGTAGAACTCGGAGAAAACGCGGCGGTGCCGAGACAGAGCTTTGGAAATGGAGGCGCCGCCCTGGATGTCGTCTGCCATCTCGGTCAAAATCCGGCGCAAGGCCTCTCTCTCGGCCTCGGCCGCGAGCAAGCGAAAGATGCGCAAGGCCGAAACCTGGGCCTCAAAAAGGGTGGCCATCTGTCTGGAAAGAATGACGATATCTCTGCCCCCAACCCGTTCAAAAAAAGTGATGTTTCTCCCGAGAAGCGAGCCCTTTTCTCTCTCGGCCGCTATCTGGGTGATGATAAAACCGCGATGATGGAGCGAGGCGATGGCGTAGTCAACGCTCAAGGCGTCGATGGAACCAGCCCGGGGATTGCCTTGTTTATCAATAGCTTTGTATTGAAAAAGCATTAAAGCATTCTCTCCAGCACCTTCGGATTAAACGAGTGCAAAAAGGCGTTCTCCACCGAAATCTCGCCGCGGCGGACCAGCTCGGAGAGGGACCGGTTCATGTCCACCATGCCGTGCTCGGTGCCGGTCTCGATAACGGTGTTTATCTCGTGCGTCCGCCTTTCGCGGATGAGGTTGGCCACGGCGCTGTTGTTGACGAGAAGTTCATAAGCCGGAATGAGGCCGCCCGAAACTCGGGAGATGAGCCGCTGGGAGAAGATACCGGCCAGCGACCCGGCCAGCTGAATCCTGATTTGGTCCTGCTGGGCGGGCGGAAAAGAGTCAATGATGCGGTCAATGGTCTGGGCGGCGTTGTTGGTGTGGAGGGTGGAGAAAACGAGATGACCCGTCTCGGCCGCCGTCACGGCCGTGGAGATGGCGTCGGCGCCGCGCATTTCGCCGATGAGAATAACATCCACGTCCTGACGAAAAACACTGACCAGAGCGGTATGAAAGTCTTTGGTGTCAATTTTAACCTCTCGCTGGTCGATAATCGACTTTTTCTGCTCAAAGGTGTATTCGATCGGGTCTTCAATGGTGATGATGTGCTCGGCCCGAGTGTTGTTGATAATCTCGACAAGCGAGGCCAGGGTGGTGGTTTTGCCCTGCCCGACCGGACCGACCACCAAGAAGAAGCCCTGCTGGCGCTTGGCGAAGTTCTCCAAAACAGGCGGGAGATTAAGTTCCTCCAGAGATTTGATGTGCTTGGGTATGAGCCGCAGGGCGACGGAGATGGAACCCTGTTGAAAGTAACCGTTGCCTCGAAAACGGGCCGCCTCGCTGTGAGCGTAAGAGAAATCAATCTCTTTGTCGGCCAGAAAAAGCTGGCGTTGCTCCGGGCGGAGCAAAACCTCCATGAACCCAAAGGTGTCGCGCTGGGTTAGGATTGGTCTCTTAGTGAGAGGAATGAGAAAGCCGGAAACCCGGATGGTCGGATGACGGTTCTCGGAGAGGTGCAGGTCAGAGGCGCTCTCCTTGACCACAATATTTATCAGTTCACTTACTTCTTTTTTGTAATCCACAGGTTAGTTATTAGATGTTAGATGTTAGATGTTAGATGTTAGATTTCTCTCAACTCCTTCACCATCTCCATGACCTTGGCCACCACCTCGGAGGGGACGGTCGAGGCCTTAACAATATAACTCTTGACCCCGAGGCTCTTGGCCCTTCCAAAATCGGGGTTCTGACCTTGGTTGGTGAGAAAGATTACAGCCGCCTTGGGAGATAAATTTTCCTTACGAATCCGCTCCAAGAGTTCAAAGCCATCCATGCCCGGCATGACGATATCGATAATCAAGGCGTCCGGTTCAAAGCCGCCCCTAAGCTTAGAAAGCGCCTCGGAAGCGCTCAAGGCCACCACCGCATCTATGCCCGTCCTCTTGAACTTAATGGAGTACATGTTCAAAAGAAACTTATCGTCGTCAACTATGAGCACTTTGTAGGGATTATTTTCCATGAGATGCGGCTCTAATCTACAAATGACATCCTAATGCTCCTAATCATTCGGGTAATTCGGCTGTATTCGCAGTTTAGGATTGCGTGGATAATTATATTACAGTTTATTGACTTCCTCAAAGGGAATCTCCTTCTGCGAGCACTTGAGGATAGCGTCCTCCTTCATGGTAAGCATCCCCTGTCTCCTGGCCGCCCGCCTGACGGAGAGCTCCGACGGGTCTTTGAGAAGAATCTCCTCAATCTCTTTGTTCATCTCCAAAACCTCAAAAACGGCCATCCGGCCGCGGGTGCCTTTTGGACAGTCCGGGGTGCTCCCGGCCTTATAGAGATGCTTGCCTAAATTAATTTCGCGGCGATGCTCGGCCGGAAGGTCCTCGAAAGTTTTATCAATCAGCATCTTGATGCTGCCCTCAATCGGCACCGGCACCTCGGCCCCCGGGCAAAGAGTGACCACCAAACGCTGAGCCATGGCTAAGATTAAGGTCGGAGCGATGAGGTAAGGGTCAACACCCATGTCGATAAGGCGCGGGATAACGCCGACGGCGTTATTGGTGTGGATGGTCGAGAGGACGAGGTGGCCGGTCAGAGCCGCCTGAACCGCCAAGGCGGCGGTCTCCTTGTCGCGAATCTCGCCGACCATGATGATGTCCGGGTCCTGGCGCAGAGTGGTGCGCAGTCCGGTGGCGAAGCTGTAGCCGATCTCCGGCCTGACTTGAGACTGGCTCATACCGGGGATGTTGTACTCGACCGGGTCCTCGAGACTCAAAACATTGCGGTGGTCGCGGTCGATTTCGTTCAACATCGAGTAGAGAGTGGTAGTCTTGCCCGAACCGGTCGGGCCGGACATAAGAATCAGGCCGTAGGGACGTTTAATGGCCTCCCGAATAAGCTGGAGATTCCTGCCCGATAAACCCAGTTTCTCGAGCCGTCTCACCCCTCTCTCCGGGTCAAGAATACGCATCTCGATCTTCTCTCCGTAATAGGCCGGAAAGGTGGAGACGCGAAAGTCGATGCGCCGACCCTCGATCCGAGCGCTGAACCGGCCGTCCTGGGGCTTGCGCTTTTCGTCCAGTCGGATGTTGGCCAGAATCTTAATGCGGGCCACCACCGCCGGGTGAACTTTGGTCGGCAGGATAAGAGAGGTGTTCAAAACTCCATCAACCCTAAAGCGCACCCTGACCTTGTCGTCCATGGGTTCAATGTGAATATCCGAGGCGTCCCCTTCAACGGCATAATGAAGAACGGTGGCCACAATCTTGGTAACCGGCGCGTCTTCGATAACGCGAGTCTCAAGGCCGCCGGCCGGCGGTTTGCCGATTTTAACCTCCTCCTTTTTGACGGTTTCGGCCGCCAGTTCGGACTCGAGCTCCGAAAGGGCGGCGGTCACCTCGCCGGAAAGACCTCTGTAGGCCGCGGCTGCCTTGCCAAACTCCGCCTCGGTGATGGAATAGAGTTTGACTGGCAGACCGGTGCGGGCGGAGAGAAAGGAGATAGCGTCCCTGGCTTCGATATTTTCGGGATTGACAATGCCAACTTCCAAAACTCCCTTACGCAGAGCCAGAGGCAGAATTTTGTAGTAGAGAGCCGACTCCTCCGGCACAAACTGGAGAACATCAAAGGGAATTTCCGCTCCCGTGAGACTTCTTTTGGGGACCGGGGACGTCTTTCTGGCCCGGAGAATATCCTCAAACTTAACCCCTTCCTCCAGAAGAATTTTTTCCTCATCCTCGGGTCTCTCGGTCACAGCCCGGCGGATGGAGCCGGCCTTGTCGGCGGAGATAACTTTTTGATTTATAAGTTCATCTACTAGCATGTTACCTTCTCCCTCCTCGGCGAGGCGTCTCGAGGGGAGCGAAGGGATTAGGACGCGAGACTGGCTCCGGGACAAGCCGAGTCTCGAACGAAGTCAAAGAAAGAAAGGTTGGGTCGCTCCAGAGACTTTTGTCTAAAGAAATTGCGCGCAGGTCATTCAGTATCGTTATCACATCCGCCCCCGAGGAAACCTCCTCCGACAAACCGCTCCCGGGGCGGAGAATGTCCGGCGGAGCCGACAGAGGAGCCGGCTCACGGCGGCCGCCGTAAAAATACCAGAGCAGACCGGCCGCCAAAAGTATCACCGCCGCAATAATCACCACGTCCTTTTTTTCCATTTCTTTGGTCATCGATAATAGAAAGTCCTCAAGGTAAATTTATAAGGATAAAGACCGTCATCACTCGAGCTGAACGAAAGATTAACTATCTCCAGAGGCTGCAGACTTTTTTCAACGTCGGAGAGAAAACTAATAAGACTCACGTATGGTCCCCGAACCCCGAAACTCAAAGAAACAGACTTCAAGCCCGGCACCTCAAACGAAGACACCTCTGCCGGAGCGCCGGGAGAGGCGTTCTCGCCATCCCCTTTCCCGCTAAAGGTGATATCTTTGACCGCCATACCGTGCCTAGCGGCGATACCCTGCATATCAACAACAAGACGGATAGTGTCAACTTTATCAGGCAGAAGCCGATTGAGACGCGCCAGTTCTTCGCTGGTAATTTCAGTTCTCCTGTCGATGAGCTCGGCCAGCCGCTCCTCGGCCTCGCGAGCGGACTGCATGGCCTCGAGAAACCTTTTTTTCTCGTCCTTGAGCATGGCGAGGGATTTGCCGGTAGGATTCAAAAAATTTTTCTCCATGAGGAGCGGCGACTGCCACATCGGCTTGACGTAAGCAAAGCTTAAACCCGCCGCCGCCAAGATGAGAATAAGTGGACCGATAATTTTCATATGGGTATTATTGGTTCCCCTCAAAAGCTCGACGGTAAAGCAAACTCTGCTTGCCCACCGAGGCATTGACGCTGAACGAAACCTCGCCCTTTTCACTAACCGAGAAGCCTCCGAACTCGGGCGTCTCCAAAAATGTCTCCGAAGCAAAACGGTCGGCCTGCAGAGCCACCGAGGTGAAACTGCCGGTTTGGCCGAGCAGATTAATCGTTACCTTATCCTTGTCCGCGGCAAAATTAAAACTGGTAAAGCGCACCGATTTTAAAGTATTTTCTTCGAGAAAGGCGAAAATTGGCGCCACGGTTTGGTGTCTCTCCAAAACCGCCTTGGCGGCGCGGAGGCGATGGTCCAAACTTTTAAGTTCAGCCAAGACAGAGGTGTTGATTTTTTTCTTGGCCTCAGAGAGCTCGGCTCCAACGGCGGCAATCTCCCTCTCTAACACCCTGGCGTATATGAAAACCCCGACCGAGGCTAAGAGAGCCAGAACAAAGAGCGCCGTAGCCAGAGCTGGAAAAACCTTAAACAGGCGATGAGGACGGGCAACCTCCGGAATCTTAAAAGATTGTTTGGGTATAAAAGAGGATTGAAATTTTGGATCCATAAGCATCGAGCGAGGGATTACCCCGCCACCCTAAAATTATACATCCAAAAAAGTCTAATTACTGTGGACAAAGTTAGTCAATCTTCCTCCAGTCTCCTAAGGGCAGCGCCGACCGCCACGGCGAAGGCCGGGCCGACGGTGCGGAGGACTTCGGCCACAAAGGCCGGACTTTCGACACGGGAAAAAGGATTGGCCAGTTCTACCGACACCTCGAAGCTCCTCCCGGCCAGCGGGATGAGGTCTTTAAGAAGGGCTCCTCCGCCGGCAAAAATTATCTTCTGAATTTTGACTCCGTTTTTTTTCTCGAAGCTCTCAATAGCTTTACTGGCCTCGCCGAAGATGTGGATAAGCACTAAAGAGATTATCTCCTCCACGTGTTCCGGTCCGGCGCCGCGAACGAGCCCGGCGGTGCGCTTAAGTTTCTCGGCTTCATTTACAGTGATACCGAGCGAGGTGGAGAGGGAGAGAGTGATGTCCTGCGAGCCGCGGCTGACGATATATGTACTCTGAATAATCCCGCCGTTTACAAAATAAAATTTACTGGCCCCGGCTCCGAGGTCGCAGAGCAGATATGCTCCCTTCTCTGCCGGAGCAGAAGAGCGCACGGCGCTGAAGGCCTCAATTTCGTAAAAAGAAGATTCCAGTCCAGAAGCCTTGATAACTGACTCAAACTTGGTCAAAGCGTCGTTGTGAATGGCGGCGATGAGGATGGGCAGTCGCTTGCCCGGCAGAGGCGTCTCCAAACTCACCCCTTCGGCTGGCAAAGCTACCCATTCGAGCGAAACCTCGCCGATAGGCACGGGGATGTATTTGCGGGCCTCCAGAGGCACGGCGTAGACAAGTTCTTTGCCTAGAGCCGGCATCTCCACTGTCCGGACCAAACTGGAAGAAAGAGGGACTGCCACGCCGCAGCGGGTGGAGCGGGCCTTGGCCTCGGCCAAGATGTCTCGCAGGGCCTCGGAGAGGCGCGCCGCTTCAAGCGAGGTGGCTCGGCCGATTTGGAGTGCGGCATAAGGTCCCAGAGAGAGCTCTCCATAGGTCTCGAGCTTGGCCCGACTCCCCTTTTTGGAAAGCTCGACAATTTTGACGGCCGAGGAGCCGATGTCTACGCCCAGAACGGAGCTGCCTCCGGCAAACAATCGGGTAAAGAAATTCATCTATAATATTATATTGTGTTTTGGCAGAAACTGACAGGGTTCTTCTTCCCCCCAGACCGGGTGATTGAGTGTTTGGAAACCCTCTCACTGGAAAATTTTTCTTCGGTCTTGCGTCTCCGGCCTAAGCGGCACGCGGGAGTTAACACCCTGTTCGACTACTCTATCCCGACTGTAAGACGGGCCATTTGGGAGATGAAGTACCTAGGCAATCGGCGGCTAACGGCCGTTTTCGGCCAAATCCTTTACGAGGAGATGCTGGCCGAACTCTCGGACCTCTCCGTCGGTGAGGAGGAGAAATTTCTCCTGATTCCCATCCCGGCCACGCGCGGCAGAGTAATAGAGAGAGGATTTAATCAATGTGAGCTTTTGGCGCAGGCGGTCCTCTCGGCCGGCGGCCGCGAGTGGCTGGAACTGCGCCCCGAGCTGCTTAAAAAAGTGAGAGAAACCAAAAGACAGACAGAGCTGGGCGACAAAAAAGAGCGGGCCAGAAACATTGACGGGGCCTTTCGGGCGGCCCCTGCGGTAGCGGACAAAGTGGTCGTTCTGCTCGATGACGTCACCACTACCGGCGCTACTTCAGGGGAGGCTAGACGAGCTCTCAAGGCCGCCGGAGCGAGAAAGGTGCACTCTTTCGCCCTGGCCCGCGCTGGAGTCGGTGATGATAAAACCTAATTTAATATGGAAGCGGCGGAGCAAACCAAAAACTTTCCTTAAATTTTCCTTGCCTTGCATTTCCTTCCTCACGGTAAAATAAACGGTAAAATAAGCTGCGATCGCAGCTTATTTTACCAGACACGGAAAAAGGGAAAAAGGGCTGGAATAGCATCAATTCTTTCGGGCCGAGAGTCGTGGAAGATGGAGGCGCTTCTTCTCCGTGTTCTGTGGTGGCTCTGGACTTTGTGGCTTCGTTCACTGGTCGTGGTAAATCAATTGTGCTGAGGCACAAACAAATCTGTATGTGCTTACCCCACCCACCCGTGCGCGCACAAATCCCCGCCGTTTTTAGGAAATATTATAAAACGGCGGGGATTGCTCCCTTAAATACGAACAATTTCAAGTCTTTCTTTGCTTTGCCCTACGAAACCTTGATGAAGTGGAGGCGACATTTCATTCAGAATTCGCAAGGCAAATATAACTATGTTTTAGGATTTTTCTGCGTTTCCACTACCAATAACTCCTATGACTCCAGAAATAAGAGCAATTAATAAACCAAAGGAAATAAGAGTATTAGAAATCATAAACAAAGGACCCTGGATTTCACCGTAACTACCACCAAGCATTAAACTCGTGACTATGTCTACGCCGACGATAACTAAAACCGAAAAGCCAAGAATTAATGAAAGATGTGCAGAAAAATTAACTATTTTTCTAGCTCCAATGTAAAAATAGATAATTCCAATAGTGAAAGACAAAAGAGCAGGTAGCCAAATAAACAAAGCAGCATAGAGAGGTGAGGGCTGACTCAAGAAGTAACCTGTAATTGGAATCATTAAGGAAAGCGTGATCACCAAAACACCTAAAATGTAACGAATAATCTTGTTATTCATATATAGATATTATAGCAAATTTAATTTCGACTTTATGATTAAAAATTTTTCCGTTCCCCAATATAATATCAAAATATGGTTCCCGCCTTCGCCAAGGCTACGGCGAGACGAAGGAGGGCGGCGACGAAATGCGTTCGGACTATTTCAAGAATACTGCACCAGAAAGGAATTTGCAAACAAAGGGCGGCCGCCGAGCGAACCGGCTAGTCCATACTAGGTGATGCAAATTTTTATGTCGCCTTCGCAAACCTACTTGCGGACTTCGTCACCTTGCGGACTTCGTCACGCCGTAGGTTCGCTTCGGCGAACCGAAGGCGGAGAAGGTGGGATTTGAACCCACGGGCGGCTTTTGGCCGCCACGGCTTAGCAAGCCGCTGCCTTAGACCAGACTCGGCCACTTCTCCATGAGCTTTTTATATTTCCGTCACTCGCCCCGTGGCATCGTTATACCATTTTTCCCGCTATCTTTCCATGAAATTTTGCTTTGAGCCGAACCCCGAGCAGATCGAACCAAAATGTGATATAATATCCCCATGAAAAATCTCAAACTTATCATCCTATTTGGCTCAAAAGCCCGCGGAACAGCCGGAAAACAATCAGACACCGACGTGGCGGTGCTTGCCGGACGTCCGCTGACGCTGGAGGAGAAAAATGCACTTCTTGAAAAAGTCGCAGAGAGGCTCGCTGTCTCCGGTGAACGTATCGATTTAATTGACCTCTACGACGCGCCTCCGCTTTTAGCCCACCAAATAGGAGAAACCGGAACGCTTATAGAGGGGACACGGTTTGATTTCAACCGATTCCGTATCCGCGCCTGGAAACATTATCTCGATACCGCCAAGTTCCGCCGCGCCCGCGAGCAAGCGCTCAAAACGTATGTCAAAAGAACTAATTCTTAAAAAATTGGAACAGCTTAAGGGACTGTTAGGAGAATTGGAAAAGCTTCTCAAAACACCGCTCGAGCAATTCGCCGAAGACCTCAAAACGATACGGGCCGCCGAACGCAATTTTGAACTTATCGTTGAGACGGCCAGCGACGTCAATACTCAATTACTTCTGGACTTGGGAAAGAGAACCCCTGACACCTATAAAGAGTCTTTTATGGCTCTCAAAAAGGAAAAAATCCTCTCCGATGAACTCGCATCGCGTCTGGTAACAACCGCTAAATTACGAAAAATTTTAATTCATGAATACGACTTTGAGGAGGACTATAAATTATTCTACCAAGGGGCTAAAAAAGCTCTGCCCGCCTACAGTGATTACATCAGCTCCGTGATGTCAAACCTCGATTTGGGAAAGTAGGAGAAAAATGGACCTCAATTCTCCCCTGGAAAGACACTTTCGGCTCGGCAGTTTTCAAAATCAGGCCCTTAAACGTCTCAAGTTAGAAACTGTGGGCGACCTTTTGCGTCACTTCCCCAACCGCTACGGCAATGTGGCGGAGATGCGCTCCATCGCTTCGCTTTCCAAAGGAGAAACGGCCGCCATTTTCGGCAAGCTCTCTAATGTAGAGATGAGCCGGGCCTTTTACAAAAAAATCCCCATGGCCACAGCCGCGGTTGAGGACACAAGCGGCAAAATTAAAGCCGTCTGGTTTAACCAGCCCTACATCGCCAAGATGTTCCCCGAGGAGGCGCTGGTCCGCCTCGAGGGCAAGGTCTCGGAGCGCAAGGGCGGACTTTACTTCTCCAACCCCAAAATCGAGAGAGTGACCGAAATTCCAACCGGCGTTGGCCACTCGCTCTTCGGAGAGGCCGGCAAGGCCCACACCCTCTATCCCGTCTACCCCGAGAGCCGAGGTATAACCTCCAACTGGCTTTACCACGCGCTCCTTAAAGTCATCAAATCGGGCGCGCTCAAGACCATCACCGACCCCTTGCCGACCGAAATCCTCTCGCGCTATCACCTGCCGTCGCTCAAAACCGCTTTAATCTGGATTCACACCCCCAGAGACAAACGCGACGCCGAGAGCGCCCGCAAGCGCTTTGCCTTCGAAGAGGTTTTTTTCATCCAACTGCAAAAACAGCGCGCCCGAAGAGAGTACGAGAAAAATCCGGCCTTTGTGATTGAAAAAAAGCCTGAGGAGATGGAGAACTTTATCTCCCGGTTCCCCTTTGAGGCCACCGCCGCTCAAAGACGAGCCATCAGAGCTGTTCTCGGGGACCTTAAAAGCGGCCGGGCCATGAGCCGGCTCCTCGAGGGAGATGTCGGCTCGGGCAAGACGGCCGTGGCCGCCACGGCCGCCTACGCTGCTGTCACAGAGAGACCGAAAGGTCAAAGTTTCGGCCATCTCCAGGCGGCCTACATGTGCCCGACCGAGATTCTGGCCGCCCAACATTTTGATTCCTTCGCGGGCTACTTCGCTCACCTCGGTATCTCGGTCGGACTCTTAACCGGCAGCGGCTGCCGCAAGTTCCCCTCCAAAGTCAGCAGAACGGCGAGATTCCCATTGTGGTCGGGACCCATGCTTTGATTCAAAAAACCGTCAGGTTCAAACATCTGGCTCTGGTGATAATAGATGAACAGCACAGATTCGGAACAGCCCAAAGAAAAACTCTGGCTCGCAAAGGCGCCGTTACACCGCATTTATTGACGATGACAGCAACACCCATTCCAAGAACGCTCGCCCTGACTATCTATGGCGACCTCGACCTCACCCTCCTCGACGAGATGCCCAAGGGCAGGAAAAAAATTGAGACTAGAATTGTCTTGCCGAGCGAACGCGAGCAGGTTTACGAAAGCATTCGCCGGGAGCTTGCCGAGGGCAGACAATGCTACGTCATCTGTCCGCGCATCGACGAGCCGGACCCGGCCAAAGCTCTCGCTCTTCAAACCAAGTCGGTCAAGGCCGAGGCCAAACGCCTAAAAGAAAAAATTTTTCCGGAATTCGAGGTGGGTATTCTCCACGGCAAGATGAAAGACGCCGATAAAGAGAAAACCATGGAGCGGTTCAAGGATGGGGAGATAAAAATTCTCACCGCCACCTCGGTGGTTGAGGTCGGGGTCAACGTGCCGAACGCCACCATTATCGTTATCGAGGGCGCCGAGCGCTTCGGTCTCTCTCAACTCCACCAACTCCGGGGCCGGGTGATAAGGAGCAATCTCCAGGCCTACTGTTTCATCTTCGCCGAGTCGGCCGGGCGCGGCACGCTCTCGCGACTCAAGGCCTTAACTGCCGCCAAAAACGGCTTCGAGCTGGCCGAATATGACCTGCGTCTGCGCGGCGCTGGCGATTTGGCCGGAGCGAAGCAATGGGGTATCTCGGATGTCGGCATGGAAGCCATGAAGAATTTGAAAATGGTCGAGGCGGCCAGAAAGGAGGCCCAGGATTTGCTTGACCGAGACTCGGACCTGACAAACTATCCGGCCATTAAAGAAAGAATCTCGCCCGGCGGCCAGATTCATTTTGAGTAGAAATTTCACTTGATTCGATATTCATCCTCTTCGGCAAAGGGGTGGCAATGATATCTCCCAAGTTTACTTTGATTCTCCTTTTTATTTTTTTGCTCTCTTTAGCCATAAATTAGCTCATATGTGTTTCCTTAAAATCTACAAATTCCTGTACCTAAAGTGAAGACAAGTGGGCTAGACATTTCTGCTTCGCAGCCGAAACATTGCCCCTTACCTCTCCTTCCTCAATATCTTCCTTCAAGCCGAAAGATTTTTTAATGATATCTTGGATTGTTACGATAATCCATCCGCATACTTTCTCATCTTTTTCCTTCTCGAGCCCTTCCTTGAGATTGGCGAGAAGTTTATTTTTTGCACCAGGAAGATTGTCTTTAATCTGGTCGTGCGCCGTGGCCGCATCGGCTCTTACCTTAGGGTCGGGATCGTTAAGCAACCTGCCCTTGAGTAAATCAATATCTTCTATCTCTCCCATCCAGCCAAGAACATAAACACCGCGGTCGCGGAAATCTCCATCTGGAGATTGGATGGCTTCTCGAGCCAGAGGCAGAGCGGCTTCGTGCCTCATTCTGCCCAAAAGGTGAAGAATATCGGCCCTCATGGCTGGCTCCCTTTCATTTTTAAGTTTTTCAACCAACAGATTGGCAGCGGCTTGACCGCGTTTGACAAAGGCGGCCCGGAGTCGGAGGTAAAGCTCTCGGTTCTGGCGCTCGCGCAAAAGGTCGTAATGATAATTCAAAACCTCCAGCTCGCTGGACGAGAGGAGCATCTTAATAAAATCCTCGTGGACTTCGTAGCTGTCGCTCTCGCTTGCTGACCGATATTTTTCTTTCAGACTTTCCAAGTTCATAATCCTCCAACAATCCTAGTCCGCACTTTTACCGTCAAAAAAGAAATTCTTTAAGCTTGAGGGGGTGTGGGATTTGAGTTTTCCGGATTTCGGTCTTTTTTAGCCCTCCGGGCAAAGAGGCCAAAGACGGAGAGAAGGGACAGGATGGAAGTCAGGAGACGCGTCGTCTTCATCCCTTTATTAACCACGTTGTCAAACTTGCCCGCGCTCGACGAGCCCTTGTAATACGGCGGCAGGTCGCGTTTGATGTCCGCGAGAGGGTCAATTGGATTCATATTATTTGGCTTAATATTAATGCCCAAATTGTACCACTTTTTATCAGCCCGCATATTGTTGCGAGATTATGAGGCGTCACCTCATAGCTTTTCACATCGTGCCGCAACACCCGACTTCGACCTGCTGGTCCGCGGCGCTGGCAGGGATCTACCCCGCCGTGTATGCCATAGTGAACCACCATTTGCCATCGACAACCTGGAAAACAAAAGCGCCAAGCCGGACAGTTTTATGTCCACGGTCGAAATTTCTCTCTGCCACAGTATCCGTTCGCGCGATCAGGTCTTTCATCGGAGTCTCCGCAGCGGCGACGCCCGCGTCCTGGCGCAGCAACATCGCCAACATTGCAGGAAACTCCTCTGCCGGATGAGTCTTCACCGGATCGTCGTCCAATGGGCCACGGGTCTTAAATGGAAAGGCGGTACGCGCCATGACACCGTTGGTATCACCCGCAACGACCGCCGCGCGGAATGTTCGCCAGAAGCTCTGGAAATTTTCCGCCTCGCGCTCAATCTTTGGCGCCTCTCCTCGGTATGCCAAGAAAACGATTGCGACGCCAATCAACGCCACGCTAATGCAGAATCTTATCACAGACGATGTGTCAGGCTTCACAAACTTCACTTTATTTTCTCGGCATGGCTGAAGCATATCAAAATATGTGGAGTTCGTGAAGCCTGACACCGCTCCTCCACAGCGGTCGTTGGTCGAATCTCGTCGCTTCCCTCGATCCCCATATTCTTGTGTCCCTTGTGCAATTGTTTCTTTATTATTCGATTTTAACGATCCTCGTCCACTTCTTGCCGTCGAAGGACATGATATCGTATTCGCCATTGGACCACATTATGAGGTGTTATGAGGTGACACCTCATAGCTTTTACCTCATAGCTTTTAAGGAGAAAATTACTCCGGAGCGCCGACAATGAGAACCGAGGTCTCGGCCGAGCCGTAGCCGATGACTTTGCCAATAAGCTTGTAGGTGCCGGGAGTAA